>NZ_JAHRFA010000062.1:0-43934 GCF_020883045.1 Microcoleus sp. CAWBG58
ATCGCCGCCGCCGCTATGGTCTGCGTTGTAATTTGTTGTCAGCAATTTACAATTATGAGTTAGCTCTAGGGGATTAAATTTAAAACCTCTGATCATAACATATATCTTTTTTGCAAGAGGTCTATTAATTATGGATAATGCACCCATTCATCGTAAGACGGTCATTAGACTATTGGTTGAGGAGGCGGGTCATCAGATATTATTTTTGCCCAAATACTCTCCTGACTTAAATGATATTGAGCATGATTTTAGTGCATTAAAGAGAGCTAAAATGTATGCGTCTCCTGGCACATCTCTTGATGAAATTATTCGTGCTTATTGTGCAGTTTAGTGTCTCATACTTATTTGAAATGACTATACATCACAAAATATGAACAGTCAACAGTCAATAATTAATATTATGTCCCCTCGAATTACCATAATTAAGATTGGTTTGTAGTGAGGACTTCAGTCCTCTCCTCGGATTTGGATGCGGACTAAAGTCCTCACTACAAACCGTTTTTATGGCGGATAATTGACACGGCGCGGACTAAAGTCCTCACTACAAACCGTTTTTATGGCGGATAATTGACACGGCGCGGACTAAAGTCCTCACTACAAACCGTTTTTATGGTAATTGACAGGACATAATATCAATTATTATTTGAAAGGCTTGTTAGTAGGCTTAAAACCTTGTTTTTGAAAATAGGTTTTAAATACTTCGTGAGCAATTGGTGCGGCCGAGACAGCACCAAATCCTCCGCCTTCGACTATAACTGCGATCGCAACTTCCGGCTTGTCAGCGGGTGCAAAACCCACATACATCGAATTGTCAGGATGACCGGGCATTTCCACAGTCCCTGTCTTGCCAGCACTTAAAGGAATTGTACCGTCATTTAGACCGCGGCCTGTACCTTTTTTCACCACGTCAACCAATCCTTCTTTAATCACCTTTAAAGTAGAAGGTTTAATTCCTGTTGGGATTTTTTTCGTGAGGGGTGTATTGGTTTGAGATGCCAACAAGTGCGGCTGCACTCGCGAACCGCCGTTAGCAATTGTTGATACCATAACTGCTAATTCTAGGGGAGTACAAAGTACCAAGCCTTGACCGATCGACATTGTGACGGTATCGCCCACATACCAATCTTCCTTGTACATTTTCTGTTTCTCTGGCGGCGTCGGCACTTGACCGTGATTGGCTCCGTCTATCCCCAAAATATCTAAATTAATCGTCCCGCCAATGCCCATTTTATTCGCCCATTTCGCCATTTGTTCGGGGCCGGCAGCCATGCCTACTTGATAGAAAAACGTATTGCTGCTAAAGGCTAAAGCATCGCGAAAACCGATAACACCTTGACCGGCACCGTGTTCGTTGAAAGAAATACCACCGATCGTAATTGAAGAAGATGATACTAAAGTCGAGTCAGGAGCAAACTTGCCCGATTCCATCCCGGCGACAGAAGTTACAATTTTAAAAGTGCTGCCGACGGGATAGCCTTGAACTGCCCGATTTAAAAATGGTTTTTCTGGCCCTTGCAGTCGATCCCATTCTTTTTGAGTCACCTTGCGGGTGAAAATGTTGGGGTCAAATGTCGGCCAACTACCCATTGTTAACAGTGCTCCGGTCTTCACGTCGATCGCTACAACGGCACCCAGGCGATCGCCCAAAGCTTTTTCGGCAGTTTTTTGCATATCTAAATCTAAGGTTAGCTGCACGGGTTTGCCGGGAATAGGGTCTTTTATACCTAAGTCTTGGATTTCTTCCCCCTTAGCATTCACCTCAATTAAGCGGTTTCCCCAAACGCCTTCTAATGTAGAATTAACTAATTTTTCAACTCCCATCTGACCGACAATCATGCCCATCGGATATGTTGGATTAGCTTTTAATTGATCTAAACTAGCTTCCCCGACGTATCCCAAAACGTGAGCTGCTAATTGTTCGTTGGGATTGTCTCGGCTCGATTCGGAGCGAATTTCAACTCCTCGCAAAGTATTAGCTTGTTCTCCCAAAGCGACGAAAGTACCGATATCAATATTTTTACTGATTCGCACTGGTAGGGCTGATTTGTAGCCTGCTTCATCGATTTTTTTGATGATTTCGGTGGCGGGAAGTTTGACGATCGGGCTCAGTGTAGCCGCGACTTCTTGCCACTCTTGGGCCGATCGCTCTTTTGGCCACAAATACACCGATCGCGATACGCGGCTGGCTGCCAAAATTTTGCCGTTGCGATCTACAATTTGACCGCGATTGGCGGCCACTGAGACAGGGCGAATGCGGTTATTTTCCGCCCGCTGTCGGTTGTAGGCTCCCTGTACCAGTTGCAATTCGGCTAGACGAAAGATCGGCATCCCCACCATGGTAGTGACTATCAGCATAAAAATCATCACTTGGAGCGATCGACTGCGTTGCTGTCCGGGATTGTCCGAGGTATTTTTGTTTAATCGGACTTTAGAGTTAAAAGAAAAGTCGCTAGCCATATTAATTAATCTGCTCTTTTATTCAATTAACAGGCCGATCTAATTCTCATCCGGATTATTTCGCGGAAGATACAGCGATGATAACTTTTAGCTCTTTAGTGACCGACATAAATATGCCTATTGGCAGAGATATAAATCCGTAAAATCCCGTATAGCTTTTATTCTACTATTTTCTCCTTATTTTCCTTTTGCCATAAATAATTATTGGAAAGCCTTTGCATTTTAATGAGAAATTAAAAGAAGACCAATCCTCGGAATTCCAGGTAGATGTTGCTGTCAACTGATTAACGCTGTCAACTGTCAACTGTCAACTGATTAACGCTGTCAACTGTCAACTGATTAACGCTGTCAACTGTCAACTGATTAACGCTGTCAACTGTCAACTGTCAACTGTCAACTGATTAACGCTGTCAACTGTCAACTGTCAACTGTCAACTGTCAACTGTCAACTGAATGAACGACGCATAGGCTGTCACCTTAATATCAATTCCAGTAATATCTCCACCGACAACAACAGCCGTTGCTCCTAAATTCAATGCTTTTTTAGCCATGGAGGGCCCAGAGATTCCGCCTTCGCAGATAACGGGAATCTTGAGCTTTGCTACCATTTGCGCTAGCAAATCAAATCCGGGAGGCGAGAAACTTGCTGTTTGGGGTGTGTAGCCAAAAAGAGTAGTACCGACAGTATCTGCACCAGCTTCCGCAGCCGCGATCGCAGATTCTATAGTATCTACATCGGCCATGACTAATTTCCCTAATTCTTTGTGAATGCGATCGATTAACGTCTTTAAGTCTTCGCCAGCAGGGCGGTTTCGCAAAGTCGCGTCAATGGCGATAATATCCGCTCCTGCAAGTGCGATCGCCCGCGCGTCTTCAAACCGAGGAGTAATGTAAATCTCGCATCCCGGCAATTGCTGCTTCCAAATCCCAATTATAGGAGCCGATACGTGTTGTCGAACCGCTGCAACGTGGGCGGGGGTGTCAATCCGCACCCCGGATGCCCCTCGATTGATGGCGGTGCGGGCCATGGCTGCAATCACGATCGGATCGTGCAGCGGCGAATCAGCAGGTGCTTGACAAGAAACAATTAATCCTGTGGGAATTTGACAGTCAATCATGGGGAATGGGGAATGGGGAATTGGGAATTGGGGATTGGGAATGGGGAATTGGGAATCGGGCATGGGGCAAAGAGGGCATTGGGCAAAGAGGGCATCGGGCATTGGACTTTTTTGTAATTTATTCTCTGTGTCCTATTGAGTTCAAATAAGCGTTAAGTTTTGGTAGTAATTTATCGACAATTGGTTTAAATTTGCTTACTTCTTCGTTGGTGATAAGTTGTCTAGCATAGGCTAATCTTAACCAGTTTACGGTTTCGTATAAAGAGCCTCTGGCAATTTTTACAAAACGCCGATTATCTCGATCATCAATACTTCGGACAGTTTTTTAACGACTCTGTAAGCGTTACAGCGTAAGCCCTGGCATTTTTAATGTTTTTTTGAAACGAGCGGGCTAGACTCAAACATTGAAAAAATACTCATCCCTATAGCCATCAAGGGTTTGAGATACTCGATTAGATCTAAAAATGTCCGAAGTATTGGATCATTATAACGACCTCTTCCTTCAGCAATATTACCACAGACACTATCAGCAGACCGAACTATCTGTTTGCCCATCGTGTCTTTTGTGAAGTAATCCCATTTTTTAACAATCTCCCAAATCTGATTCGCCAAACTTTCCGCCAACTTATAAACCTCTAATTCCTCAAAATCAGGTCTTCCCATAATCACCACAAAAACTCAATTATATTACAATACCGTTTACTTAAGAACACCGTCGGGGTAAAACCCTATGAAAAATAGATACGGAGATTGCTTTCCTGCGGATCGCTTCGCTAACGTTCCTCGCAATGACTATATTAAGTAAACCGTATTGAATTATATTAAATACCCAATGCCCAATGCCCCATGCCCAATGCCCAATACCCCATGCCCATGCCCAATGCCCAATGCCCCATGCCCCATGCCCAATTATCCATTCCCAATTATCCATTAATCTCGGCCATCAAAGAAAGAATTTTGTCAAGTAATTGCTCGGGGTGAATCGGTTTTGCCAAACAATCGTTAGCTCCCGCCGTCACGAAAGATATCCGATCGGCAGAAATTTCTTTGGCGCTTAAAGCCAGAATTTTGAGATTTTTAGTCGCGGGTTTTTGGCGCAGTTGTTGAATTATTTCGCAGCCGTTCATCCCGGGCAAACGCATATCCACAATTACAGCATTGGGCTGCAAAAGTTCAATTTGTTCTACCGCAGCCGAGCCTTCAATCATCCACACTACTTGCATTCCTGCGGCTGTCAGGATATCGCAAATCAGCATGGCAGTTTCTTCATCTTCTTCGACCAGGACGAGGCTGCCTCGCAAGGAGGAAGAGTGCAGCGGTAAAGATGAATTCGATTTTTCATATTTGATTTTTGTGGATTCATCTTTGCTTTTAGTTTGGATGGGTATAAAAACTGTAAAAGTAGAGCCAACATCAACTGTAGAGTTGACTTCGATCGCGCCGCCGTGAAGTTCTACTAATTGTTTTGTCAATGCCAATCCCAAACCGGTGCCGCCGTATTCGCGGCGGTAGGGGGAATCTAACTGCTGGAATTTTTGAAACAAGAGCGATCGCTGATCTTCGGGAATTCCAATGCCGGTATCTTTGATTTGAAAAACAGCGGTGCTACCTGGGGGTGCAGTACCGGGCTGTCGCACTTCTGGCGTCCGAGTTTTATCTTCTGTCACCCACACTCGCAGGACGATTCGCCCGCCTTCGGGAGTAAATTTAATCGCATTTCCTAAAAGATTGAACAGAATTTGTCTCAGGCGGCGCGGGTCTGCGGTGAAGCGATCGCACTCTTGTTTGATCCGCTGTTCTTGCACGAGTTCCACGCCTTTAGCTATAGCTTTTTCTTTGAAGGCGTGCAGGCTCTGAGAAGCTAATTTAGAAATTGAAAATTCACTAATTTTTAATACTGCTTTTCCTGCTTCTACTTGCGATAAATCTAAAATATCGTTAATTAATTCTAATAAGTGGTCACCGCTGTCCCGGATAGTTTGCAGGTACTGTCGCTGTTTGGCAATTGGTACTTCTTTGGTGCCAACTTTGCCGTAAGACCACCGCAGCAGCGTGTCCGAAATGCCGATGACGCAGGTGAGGGGAGTCCGCAATTCGTGGCTCATAGCTGCCAAAAATTCGCTCTTGGCGAGGCTGGCAGACTGGGCGGCGGCGAGGGCATCGCGCAGTTCTTGGGTTCGCTCTATGACGCGCTGTTCTGAGGTGCACTTTTGCTGCTGGACTTCTGCATAAAGTTCGGCTTGGTAAATGGCGATCGCCAAATGTTCTGCTATTTGCCGCAAAAATGTTTTTTTGCTTTCCTCCCACTCGCACACAGTACACTGGTGGGCAATTAGCAGCCCCCACAATTGGTCTTGAACTACGATCGGCACTAGCAACTTCGCCCGCACCTTCGCCCGCCGCATCAAATCTAAAAAACAAGAGTGGGAAGAGTAAGTTATTTCCACATCTGTGACGCACAAAGTCAAACCTTTGCGATATTTCTCTCTGTCAATGACTCCATCGGGAAAGCACTGGGCGCCTTCACTAAAATCCAGTACAGACGAGATAGCATCGCTGGCTAAAGCTTCGTAGGTAACGCGACCTAAATACAAGTAAAAACCGGGATTTTCTGTGACTTCGCCAGAAACGGCCATAGGTATTTCTTTACCTAATTCGTCATGGTGGGGGGCTGGCACTTTTTCAAATTGATATATTAACAGGCGATCGACATCCAAAAACTCTCGCACTCTCGAAACTGCTTTTGACAAAATTACTGGTAATTCCAAACTCTGGCGGATTTGAGTTGTCACCTGATTCAAAAGTCGCTCTTGTTCTAGCTGCTGCTGCAAAGCATCTTCTACAGGCTGACAAAATGAAATGCAGGGACTGGCAATTTGTAAGTGATTGACGGCTTCGGCAATCTGGTGCTGTAGCGTTTCTGGATCGATGGTTGTGAGCGCGGAGTTTCCCTCTATTTCTGTTGGGACTTGTAGGGGCGGGCGATTGTTTTTGCTGGCATCGGTAGCGAGAAGATCCAGCAAATTTAGGGTGAATTCGCTTTGCAAAATTGCCGAGTTCGGCTGTATGTTGTTAATTGCTTGTTTGAGGGCACGAATGTCAATTTGTCTTGGCGGTGCGGGCGTTATTTCTGCGAGTTTGTCTGCGAGGGGAGAGAGGAAATTGGCGATCGCCCCTGGATCGAAAGTCAAATCCACATTTAATTGCGAAGTGAGATGTTTTTCACTGTGTTTGCGTCCGTTTGTTGCCAACTCATCTAATACCTCGCCCCGCAGCAGCGCGCTAAACCGATCTGATACCACTGCTGCAAACCTTTCTGACGAGTTTCCTTTCCCATTTTCAGGATTCGCGATCGCATCGTCGGCGAGCCAAATAGCCCCCGGGAGTTCAGCCATTTGCTGTAACAACTGGTAAGCAGCCTCAAAGGTTGCTAGCGGCAAAGTTCGATTTAAGGTTTTTGGTTTCAATCTAGGTATTTTCCCGGTTGTTTTAAAGGACAAAATATGAATGCCGCTGTTTTGGGGAGGGAACCAGGGGCGCAGCAGACGGGGCCGCTCCAAAAGACTTGAGATCAAAGAAGTCAGTCGATTTTAGATTTTAGATTTTAGATTTTAGATTTACTTGCAGCTAGGTGAATCACCGGAGCAGGAACTTCGAGCTAAGATTTTGGGCTGCTCGCAACTTAAGTCGCGCGCTTGTATCCGTTTTTCTGCGGTGTCGTGACTCAAATAACGTAGCCAGTTAAGGCTGAGGCTGGTCAACACAGCTTGCGAGATATTACTCTTACAAGCTCAGTTCTTTTAAGACTGGGTTGCTGACTACTTTAAACAATCTTAATCCAGTATAATATCAATATATAATTTGTTAACTTCTACTTAACACTATCCGGGTAAATGAGCAATCCAACTCAACTCACCCCCGATTTCACGATCGGACATCTGCCGTGTCACCACTTCCAAGTGACTGCTGCAACTCCAGGACAGGTAGTAGCTCAAAGATTCGAGCAAGAACCAGACCTGCCGGGAGTGATTATTACTCACGAATCACAGGTATTGGGCATGATTTCTCGCGTCAAATTTCGAGAGCAAATGAGTCTCCCAGATCGCGTAGAAATTTACGGGCAGCACCCGATTCGAGCCTTGTTAGATTTTATAAGAATACCGCCTTTGCTGATGGAGGAAAACTGGAAAGTTGAGGATGCCGTACAAGCCTCTCTCAACAGGCATAAAGATTTAATTTATGAACCAATTATTGTGGTAATGGACAATCATAGTTTCCGCCTTTTGGACGTTCGGACTCTGGTGATTGCCCAGTCTAAACTTTTAGCTCAAGCTAACAAGCTTATTCAAAAATACAGAGTAGAAAGACAGAAATATATGGGAATTATTCAACAAGAAAAGGCAAAATTTTATGAATGCCAGGAGTTGCTAAAATCCCAACACCTTCAAGCCCAAGTATTGCAGAATACTCCGAGTCGCGAGCAAGTGACACTGCTCAAACAAGCTGAAGAAATTTCTCAAATGAATCAGCGATTTGTGAGGATTGCGAAGTTAATTTCTTCAGAAGGCCGCCAAGCATTTCAAGCTACTTTTCAAGGTGCTAATTCTATTTGCAATAATACACAGAAAATTTTGGGTATTAGCAAAGCAATAGCTAATGATTTAGAAACGGTTAACCGCACTTCCCGAACCATCGGGGAGGCGATCGAACAAGTCAGGCATTTAGCAGTACAGGTGGCTGTAGTTACCAATCAAATGGGAAATCAGCCCAGCGGTCTGAGCAAGGTGAGTTTGGAAATTGGCAGACTGGCAAGTAAAACTTTTGAATTGGGGACTCAAATCGAGCAAATTGCCAGCCGATTTAAACTTCGGGTTCACGAACTCACGGAGGCAGCAAGAGCGGGTGCTAATGTAGCTAAATCGGTGACCATCAAGATCGATCGTGCGGAAATGGCTTTGTTAGAGTTGGAGGAATTAATAGCGGAAAAAGATTTCAATTCACCGACCGCCATTAAAGAAAATTTGGGAGTTCAAAAAAGTGTTGTTGCTCATTCTTTAGTTAAAGATTTAGAAGACGCTGAAGCTGAAATTTCTGAATGGGAAGATATAGTTAAGCAGCAAGATTCATCGCAATATCTGATTCAAAAAATTCAGCAGGCGCTGAAGTCGAAAAAACCCTAAAATTCTAGCGTTCATCTGATTTAACTTTTCGATATGTATAGCCTTTCTAGCTCTCATATGAGGTACGAATGGGCATAGGGCATGGGGCATCGGGCATGGGGCATCGGGCATGGGGCATCGGGCGAAGCGAAGCGGAGGGATGGGCCTCCGTGGCCTCCGTGGCCTCCGGGGGCATACTCACTACGCTTGAGAACCGCTATATAGGAGAAGGAGAAGGGAAAAGGAAGACGCCTTGAGTTATCGTCGTGATATCTGGAAAAAAGCTCGTGTTTCAAGAACTTCATAATCGTCGGGGCGGTTGGTCTGAAAAAATAAAAAGTAACAATTTTACAATTTGCACAATACTATTTGTTTGAAGGAGGCTAATACCAATAAATTAAGAGTTAGGCAACGCTATTTGCATCACAAGATTTTGATTTAAAATCACAAAAATTGGTCAAATAACAGGCAAGGCTTATGAAAATTTTGTTAGTGGAAGATGACACAATTACAATCAATTTGCTGACCAGAGCGCTGAATGCTCATAATTACAATGTGAATACGGCAGAAGACGGCGAAACAGCGTTGGAGTTGGCACAAGCCTACGATTACGACTTGATTGTTTTGGATGTGCTGATTCCTAAACTCGACGGTATTAGTTTGTGTCGGGAATTGCGATCGTCCGGCTGCCAAATGCCGATTTTATTGCTGACAGCGCTAGATAGCAGTAACGATCGAGTCCAAGGTTTAGAAGCGGGTGCAGACGATTATGTGGTCAAACCCTTTAATCTCCAAGAATTAATTGCTCGAATTCGGGCTTTGCTGCGCCGGGGTAAGGCAAGTTTGTCGAGTACAAGTTTGACTTGGGAAAAACTGCAAGTCAACCCGGACACTACGGAAGTAACTTATGGCGAAAAAGTTCTGCATTTGACTCCCAAAGAGTACAATCTGCTGGAACTTTTCCTGAGAAATCCCCGGCGCATTTTCAGCCGCAGTGCCATCCTCGATCGCATTTGGTCGGCCGGCGAATTTCCTCAGGAAGAGGCCGTTACCGCTCATATCAAGGGGCTGCGGCACAAGCTGAAAGCAGCCGGGATGACTGTAGATTTAGTGGAAACGGTGTATGGATTGGGCTACCGGCTCAAAAGTCTGCCGGAGGAGATTGAGAGTCCAAAAGTTGCCCGGGATACGGCAGAAACTGCTAAAAGTCAAGAAAATGTACCTGCTGAATCGATCGCGCACAGCCAGGAATTAAGCAACGATGAGCGCCGCCTCCAAGTCCTGAGTGTGGTTGCGGAAATTCGGGGCAAGTTAAAAGCTAATTTTATCGAAAAGGTGGTGATATTCGATCGCGCGATCGCCCAACTAAAAACCGGAACCTTGGACAACCAACTGCGGCGGGAAGCCCAGGAGCAAGCTCACAAATTAGTCGGTTCTTTGGGAACTTTAGGGCTGCCAAAAGGTTCGGAAGTTGCGCGCAAGCTCGAACAGTTGTTCAAGCCTGAAAACATCTTTAAACCGGAGACTGCTCAGCAGATTGAGGAATTTCTGCATTTGCTCAAACAGATATTCGATCGCCCGCCGGAACCTGAAAGCGAGCTGGTTACTGCGGTTTCCAAAAAGCGCCGCATTCTGATCGTTGATGATGATACTTTGCAGAGCGATCTGCTAAAAGCAGCAGCATCCGGTTCCGGCTTTGAGATAGAAGTTGCCACATCTGGGCAATCCGCAAGAAGCGCGATTTCTCAACGGCCTCCCGACGCGATTTTGCTGGATTTGACATTTTCCAGAATTCAGGAAAACGGACTTACTCTCCTAGCCGAACTCCGCACTGAAAAACCTGATATTCCAGTGATAATTTTTAGCGGGAACAATCAATTGAGCGATCGAATTGAAGTTGCTCGTTTGGGAGCTTCGGGCTTTTTACACAAATCTATCACCCCAGCAGATATACTCAAATCAGTCGCCCAGGTTCTCGATCAAACAGGCGCTGCTGAAGCCAAAGTTATGGTAGTAGACGATGATGTGCATCTATTGGCTGCGCTGAAAATGATTCTACAACCTTGGGGATTGCAAGTCACAACATTAGAGCGGCCCGAAAAGTTCTGGGAGGTACTCGAAACCACTTGTCCAGATTTGCTAATTTTAGATGTGGAGATGCCCGGTTATAGTGGTATCGAGCTGTGTTTGGCGGTACGGAACGATTTGCGCTGGAGCAAGCTTCCCGTGCTATTTTTGACTGCTCATTCTGAGTCGGAAATAGTGCGTCAAATGTTTGTCGCGGGTGCTGATGACTACGTGAATAAGCCGATCGTGGAACCGGAATTAATTGCTCGCATCCTGAATCGTTTGGAGCGGACTCAACTCCGACACAAACTTGCTCTGACACAGCGGTAAGTTGACAGTTGACAGTTGACAGTTGACAGTTGACAGTTGACAGCAAGAGGGCGACCTCTACCTGGAAGTCCGAGGATTGGAGTAATGAATAGTCTGATTTTAATTTCTCCCGGGGCTCCGGCTTTCAACCAATTATTTCTGGTAAGCAGGCCCAAATCAGCCGTCCTATTAGTGTCGATTCTCGGCGCAAATACATGACAAATCTCGCTTCTAGCTTAGTCTCTATCGCTCCACTCCCTGACTATCAGCTATGCTTTATAAGGGGGATGCGAGGGGGATCGCGCCTCGATTGTGAACGAGAGATATAAGGGTTTTTAAGCTTAAGTTTACACCAATGCCATTCCCCATTCCCCATTCCCCATTACTCATTTCTTTATCATGTGGACTGTTTTAAATAACCTCTTATTCATCGGGAATTACATTCCTCACGGTCACTGTTACCTTTGGCAGCGAGAGCTTGTGGCGCTCCACATCGTGTCAGACTCGATAATTGCCATGGCTTACTATTCAATACCGCTATCGCTAATTTATTTTATCGCTCAGCGAAAAGACTTACCATTTCGCAACATTTTTTGGCTGTTTGCCGCCTTTATAATCTCCTGTGGCACTACTCATTTCATGGAAGTTTGGACGCTTTGGCATCCTGTTTATTGGGTTTCCGGCTGTCTGAAAATTATTACCGCCGCGATTTCTGCTTACACGGCTTTTGCATTAATTCCTTTAGTTCCCCAAGCATTAACTCTCCTGAGTCCAACTCAATTAGGGATGATCGATCGCATACTGCAACAAGAAATCATCGAACGCCGAGAAACAGAAGCTCGCTATCAAACCTTAACTGAAGCTTCGCCGGTGGGAATATTTTATGCAGACGCTATAGGAGATTGCTTGTATGTCAACGAGCGCTGGTGTCAAATTTCGGGAATGGGCTGCGATGAAGCTTTGGGTAAAGGGTGGTTCCAAGGCATTCATCCAGACGACCGCCAGAGGGTTTTTGACCAATGGTACAGCGCCGCTGCCGAGAAATTGCCGTTTAAATCTGAGTACCGCTTTCAAGGCATCGATCGCACTAAAATCAGTTGGGTATTCGGTCAAGCTGTCGGTCAAGTTGGAGAAAATGGGAAGGTTAAAAGTTATGTTGCTACTATTACTGATATTACAGAACGCAAGCAGGTAGAAGAAGAAAATCGACTGCTCAATGAAACCCTGGAGCGTCGAGTAGTCGATCGCACTGCTCAAATTGAAATTTACAACCACAAACTGCAAAAAGAAATCGCCTACAGACAAAAAATTGCGTTCACTTTGTTAGAATTGACGCAACTGCAAAATGCAATTCTTAATAGCCCTAACTACACAATTATTTCTACCGAACCAGACGGTACTATTAAAACATTTAATCTGGCAGCCCAGAAACTTTTAGGATATTCCTCCGAAGAAGTGGTTGGAAAATTTACACCAGCAATCATTCACGATCCTGTGGAGGTCGGTAAAAGAGCAGAAATTATTTCTCAAGAATTGGGAGTAAACATAGAGCCGGGGTTTGAGGTTTTTGTCGCCGGGGCGCGTCGGGGAATAGCTGACGAAAATGAATGGAGTTACATTCGCAAAGATGGTTCGCGGTTTCCGGTACTGCTGTCTGTGACTGCCTTATTTGACGACAACGGAAATATTAACGGTTTTTTGGGTATCGGTCAGGATATTAGCGATCGCAAACAAGCTGAAAAAGATTTCCGCGACCTCACCATTGCCCTGCAAAATGCCGTGGAAGGCATTTCGCGACTGGACATTGAGGGACGCTACGTCAATGCTAACCGAGCTTACGCTCATACCTGCGGTTACGAACCCGAAGAAATGGTCGGTATGGAATGGATACTCACCGTACATCCTGATGATATTCAGATGCTAATCTCAGCTTATGAGGAGATGCTAATTTCTGGCAAAGTAGACGTGGAAGCTAGAGGAGTCCGGAAAAATGGAACGTTTTTTTACAAGCAAATAACTCTGGTAAAAGCTTGCGACGCCCAAGGGACATTTAACGGTCACCACTGTTTCATGAAAGATATCACCGATCGCAAACTAACTGAAACAGCCTTGCAGGAAAGCGAATTCAAGTACAGACAAATAGTTGAATTAGCAGAAGAAGGTATTTGGGTAATTGACAGCAATTCCCTCACGACTTACGTCAATCACGCAATGGCACGAATGCTTGGCTATAGTGAAGTAGAAATGTTAGGTAGACCGATTTTTGATTTCACGGACGAACCGGAAAGAACATCAAATCTCTATCCTGTGGATCGGCGCCAGCAAGCTATTGGTGAAAAACGTGAAGTACAACTAAAAACTAAGGAGGGTAAAGATGTTTGGACTTATATTTCTACCAGTCCAGTATTCGATAATCTGGGGAATATGCTGTCTTGTTGTGCGTTGGTTTACAACATTACAGACCGCAAAGAAGCAGAGCAGCAAATGCTGCAACTTACAGAAGATTTGAAGCGTTCTAACGAGGAACTAGAACAATTTGCTTATGTGGCTTCCCACGATTTGCAAGAACCGCTCCGAGCCGTTACCAGTTACACTCAATTGCTCGCCCAGCGCTATCAAGAAAATTTGGACGAGCGCGCCGATAAGTATATTAATTATATTGTTGACGGCGCGACCAGAATGCAACAATTGATTAATGATTTGTTGGCGTATTCGCGACTGGGAACGAGGGGTCAGGAGTTTGAGCCAGCCGACTGCAATGCTGCTGTCAACCAAAGTTTGTGCAATTTGCAAATTGCGATCGCCGAAACCAAAGCTGTCATCACCTGCGACCCCATGCCAACGGTGATGGCAGATGAATCTCAACTCGTGCAATTATTCCAAAATTTGATCGCCAACGGCATCAAATTTTGCCGCGAAGACATCCCGTTCATTCAGATCGCAGCCCAAAGGCAAGAGGGCGAATGGCTGTTCAGCGTCCGCGATCGCGGCATTGGCATCGATCCTGAGTATGCCGATCGCATTTTTATCATTTTTCAACGCCTGCACGGACGCCGCGAATATTCCGGTACTGGCATAGGCTTGGCGATGTGCAAGCGCATTGTGGAACGCCATGGCGGGCGGATCTGGGTGGAATCTCAGCAGGGAAAAGGAGCGACTTTTTACTTCACTATTCCTATAATTAATAGCTGAAGGGTCAAAGTTAAATTTTTTTTCCTCTAATCAAAAGGATACGCCAGTTATGAGCGATCGAAGCACTGTTAGACCCGTTGAGATTCTGCTGATTGAGGATTCGCCCAGCGACGCCGATTTGGCAATAGAAGCCTTCGGTCAGGGTAAAATATTGAATAACTTACATTTTGTGGAGGATGGAGTTGAAGCCATCAAGTTTTTACGCAAAACAGCACCCTATCTGGGCGTACCCCGTCCCGATCTAATTTTGCTGGATTTGAATCTGCCGAAAAAAAGTGGCGTTGAAGTGCTAGAAGAAATTAAAACTGACCCTAATTTAAAATTAATTCCTGTAGTGATTCTCACCACTTCAGCAGCTCCGGAGGATATTGCTAAGTCCTACTCGCTCCACGCCAACTGTTACATAACTAAGCCTGTAGACTTCGTACAATTTACTAAGGTAGTCAGGTTAATTGAGGAATTCTGGCTCGCAGTCGTCAAACTTCCTCTCAATTAAACAACAGATACTTCGCTGATAGCGAATATAATTTTTTTGATTGTTTTGAAATTCGGTATAGGAGGATTGACCCAGAATATTGGGGCTAAAGCTTCCCCCTAAATGGGGAAATTAAATAAAATGATTCATTCCTTCAATCTGCTTCTATTGATTGTAGGTTGCATCAGCGATTAACCTAATTTTTAGGTGGAGAGCCAAGAGAAGTGGCTGACGCACCCTACTACAAATGTGACTGTCAACTGTCAACTGTCATCGGCACTCTACTACAAATGTGACTGTCAACTGTCAACTGTCAACTGTCATCAGCACCCTACTACAAATGTGACTATCAAAAAAAATGTTTTTTGCATTCATTGAGATGCTCCCGCTGTGAACAGTCAACTGTGAACAGTCAACTGTCAACTGTGAACAGTCAACTGTCAACTGTGAACAGTCAACTGTCAACTGTGAACAGTCAACTGTCAAAAGTGGTTTGGAAGTGTTACCAAATAATAATTTTCAAGTTGAAAATGGCAAGGTCAAGAAAAAAAGTTTAAGCTGAGATTGATACGCCGTGAAAATGTTAAAGCCAAAAACCTCTAAGCTATGTGGATTAAGATTCTGTTAGTAGAAGACAATCCCGCTGATGCTGATTTGCTTGCAGAACTATTAGAAGTATCTGGGGGCGTCCAGTGGGAACTCGTGTCTGTTGAGTTCCTGCATGAGGCGATCGCCCAACTGTGCAAACAAAACTTTGATATAGTATTGCTCGACCTTTCTTTGCCAGACAGCCGCGGTTTGGAAACGCTAACTCGCCTGCGAGAAGTGGCCCCCGATACAGCAATGGTGGTGATGACAGGCTTGGACGATGAGGCTATAGCCCTGGAATCAGTTCGCTTGGGAGCTCAAGATTACATTGTTAAAGGTCAAATTACTACTCCATTATTAGTGCGGACTATCCGCTACGCGATCGAACGATCGCAAACCTTCCAAATGCTGCGGGAAAGCGAGCGACGTTTTCGGGCGATTTTTGACTCTTCGTTTCAACTCACCAAGCTGCTGACTCCCGAAGGAGTCGTGCTGGAAGTCAACGAGACAGCCCTCGATTTTGCCGGAGTGCGATCGCAAGATATAGTCGGCCGCCCGATTTGGCAAATGGCGATTTGGCCTCAAACCCGAAATTTTTACGAACAACTACAATTTGCGATCGCCAAAGCCAGCCGCGGCGAGTTTTTCCGCAGCGAAATCGACTTGTTAGGCAAAAACGGCCAAATAGTCACAGTTGATTTCTCACTCAAACCTGTTAAAAATGAGACAGGACAAGTTTTGCTGCTGATTGCTGAAGCCCGCGACATTAGCGATCGCAAACGCGCAGAAGCTGAAATTCTCAAAGCCCTCGCACGAGAAAAAGAACTTTCCGAACTGCGAGCCAAATTTGTCACCATGGTTTCCCACGAATTCCGCACCCCCCTGACAACCATCCAATTTTCCGCTGGATTGCTCCAAGATTACAGCGCTAAGTGGTCAGAAGAAAAAAAATCCACTCATTTTGTGCGGATTCAACTAGCCATCAAACGCATGACAGAGTTATTAGAAGATATCCTCGTAATTGGCAAAATAGAAGCAAACACCTTACCATTTCAACCGACTTCCTTAAACCTCGAAAAATTTTGCCGTCACCTCGTAGAAGAACAGCAGCTCAACGATAGCAACCAACATCCGATCGCCTTTATACATGAAGGCGGCAACTCCGACGCTCAAATGGATGAAAAACTGCTGCGGCAAATGTTGGGAAACATCCTCTCAAATGCCATCAAATATTCCCCCGCCGGCAGTTCAGTTTCCTTGCGACTCAATTGTCAAAACGGCAAAGCTGTTTTCCAGGTTCAAGACCAGGGCATCGGGATTCCCCAAGCCGATATAGAGCGGATCTTAGAAACTTTTTACCGAGCTACAAATGTCGGCACTATTTCGGGAACAGGTCTCGGTTTAGCAATTGTGAAAAGAGCCGTGGAACTTCACGACGGCAAACTGGCGATCGAGAGTCAAGAAGGAAAAGGCACAACTTTCACTATTACCTTACCTTTAATTTGTGCCAGCCAATAAGCTGCTGCGCCAGAGAGAGAGGGAGAGGAAGAGAGGGAGAAGGAGAGAGGGAGAGAGGGGGGAGAGGAGTTGATTAATTTTAATAGTTCATTCAAATATATAGCCGTTCTCATAAAGATGAGGTATGTCAAATTCTGCTACGATCGTCGGATTGAGAACACACACGCGCCCAGAGCCTCTTTACCGGAGTTTAACCTCATAAAGCTTATAGGAGGAAACAAACTATCGATTATCAATTACCAATTACCAATTACCCATTACCAGACATACATCATTTTTTGGAGAAAGGTTATACAATTTAAATGCAGTCCAGCTTCACGACTAAATTGTCAACTATAAGCATCCGCCACTTAACGCTCAGTTAATAACACAAACAAACAAATTTGTCAAGTGTCCTCACACAGATTTTTTGCAACAACTACTAACGAAAAGGAGCAATAACCGTGGCAAAGATTTTAGTAATAGAAGACGAAGAATCGATTAGAGAAAACATTTTAGAGTTGCTGGAAGCCGAGAATTTTGAAGGCATTGGAGCGAACGACGGTAAAGTCGGCATCAAATTGGCGATCGCACAAATCCCCGATTTAATTTTGTGCGACATGATGATGCCGGAAATTGACGGTCACGGCGTCCTCAAAGCTTTGCGTTCCGACCCCATAACTGCCACAATTCCGTTTATTTTCCTCACAGCCAAAGCCGATAAAAGTGACATTCGCACTGGCATGGAAATGGGAGCAGACGATTACATTACTAAGCCTTGTACGCCACAAGAACTGCTAAAAGCAATTGCTATTCGACTTGATAAACAGAAAACAATTAGCAAGAAATCTCAAAAAACCCTAGACGAATTACGCATTAATATTAGTATGTCGCTCCCCCACGAATTGCGGACTCCTTTGAATGCTATTCTGGGCTTTTCCGAGTTAATTTTGTCAGAATATCAGGTGTTCGAGGATTCAGACATCTTAGAAATGATCGGTCAAATTAACACTTCAGGTCATCGCTTGTATCGGCTGATTCAGAACTTTTTGCTGTATGCAGAACTTGAGATAGCAGGCACAAATCCCGAACTGCTAAAAGAAATGCGCTGTAGCCAATTTAGCTGCGTACAATCTTTGCTCACTCAAAAAGCGCTCCAGCAAGCGAAACAGGTGAATAGAACAGACGATTTACAATTAAATTTGCAGGATGCGTCGGTAGCTATTGATTCTATGAGACTTACAAAAATTGTTGAGGAACTGCTGGACAATGCCTTCAAATTTTCTTTAGAAGGAACGCCAGTTTTCTTAAGCACTTTCGTAGAAAATGAGACTTTTATTCTGTCTGTCAAAGACCAAGGCCGCGGCATGACTCCCGATCAGATTGCACAGCTAGAAGCTTACAGGCAGTTCGATCGCAAACTTTACCAACAACCAGGTTTGGGATTGGGCTTGGCCATTGTTCAACGCCTAGCAGAATTGCACGGAGGACAATTTAAAATAGAAAGTTTGCCACAGCAAGAAACAATTGTTTCCGTTTTCCTGCCAATCTAAACAATTTGAGATTTGAGATTTGAGATTTGGGGATGATTTAGTGGAGCGGGGTTGAGATCGGGAGCATCTCATTCTTGCAAACAGACAATCTCTCCGGCTAACAAAGCTTATGGAGGAGCGATCGCCCGTTTCACACATCGGTGCATATAAATTTGAGCTACCTTATCCCCAGGATTGACTTGCAAGCACGCCGAAAACAATCTTGTAGCTTCGAGAAATTTGTCACTATTGTAGAAAACCAAACCTTGCTCAAACATTGTCTTTGTATCTAACTTTTTCTGCCGCAACTCGGGCGGATCGGCCGTAAATACTTCATAAACCGTTACCATGCGCGATTTGCCTTTGACTGTAACGCGATCGATCAACCTAAAATCATAAACATCATTTAACTGTACAAAAGTATTGTGAGTAATTAACATCGAAACTCCATACTCTTTCGTCAAACTTTCCACACGGGAAGCCAAATTAACCGCATCGCTAATCACCGTGCTATCCATCCGACTTTGGCCGCCAACCGTGCCTAACATCAAAGAACCCGTATTGATGCCAATGCCAATTTGCAGCGGCGCGCGATCGGGCCGACTGCGACTCATATTATACTCGTTAAGCTGCTCTAGCATTGCAATTCCAGCTTTCACCGCATCGTCCGCACTGCCATTAAACAGCGCCATAATCGCATCGCCAATATATTTATCAATAAACCCAAAATTTTCAGTAATTGCCGGTTCCATCCGCGACAAATAAGCATTAATAAATTGAAAATTTTCTTCAGGACTCATCTGTTCTGAAAGAGCCGTGAAATTCCGAATATCTGAAAACAACACCGACATTTCTTTCTGCACCTGATCGCCTAATTTTACGTCCAGAATACTTTCATATCCGAGAAAGTGGAGAAATTGGTGCGGCACAAACCGCCCGTAAGCATCTGTTAATTTTTCTTCCGCTGCCAAAGCTTTTTCCAGCTCGTTTGTAAATTGGCGGCGCTCGGTTTCCACCTGTTGACGCTCTGTGATATCTTGAAAAACTGCGATCGCGTAAACAATGTTTTTCCGTTCGTCGTAGATTGGAGTCGCCCAAATCTCGATCGGCACAATCCTCTCCGGGCGGTGAATTTCTGCATCATCAGAGTGCACCACTTCCCCCCGCAGCGCCCGCACAATCGGTTGTCTCTCGCTTGGATAAAGCTCATTAGTTCCGGCGCAGTAAGTTTGATAAACTTCCGGCAAAGTGCTAGGAATAACATCAGAAACCAAGCCTTTGCCAAGTATTTTCTCAGCCCAAGAATTCATGTAACAAGGTTTCCCAATACCATCAACCACAAATATACCCACCGGCACCGCTTCCAGCAATTGAGTCAGCCGATTTTCGCTTTCTAACAGCGCTTCATTGAACTTTTCTTCAGCTATCAAAGCTTTTTCCAAATCATTCGTAAACTTCAGGCGTTCCGCATCTACAAGTCTTCGCAAAGTAATATCCTCAGCAAAACCCTGGTAGTAAAGCAGTTCACCCCTAGCATCAAAAACAGTACGCGCATCCTCAGAAATCCAGATAATACTGCCATCTCGGCGGTAAACTTCCGACTCAAACTCAGACACAGTACCGTACTGTTCCATCAACGCAAAAAACTCTTGACGGCGGTGCGGTTGCACGTACAATTGCCGCTGAATCTCATTAACACTTGCCATCAATTCTTCAGGGGAATCATAGCCGTAGATTTGAGCGAGAGCAGGATTAGCGCTAATCAAAGTTCCGTCAGGTGCAGTCTGAAAAATACCTTCGAGAGCATTTTCAAATATCCGGCGATACTTCTCTTCAGCTTGCACCAGCGCTGCTTCAGCTTGCTTGCGTTCCGTAATATCAGTAAAAGCAATAATCCCGTAGCAAATATCCCCGAGAGAATCATAAATAGGAGTCGCCCAACTCTCCACCGGAATCACCTTATTACCAGTCCGAATTTCTACACCCTCAGTCCGCACACTTTCGCCCCGGAGTGCCTGCATAATTGGCAATTCTTCCACAGGACATCTCTGATTAGTTCCGGCTTTATAGAATTGATAAATTGCTGCTTTCTGCTCCGAATTAATATGGGGCACAGTGCCTTTCCCAAATACATCCCGCGCCTTTTGATTAGCATAAAAAGATTGACCGTTCGCATCAAGCACGCACACGCCCAACGGCATCGCTTCCAGGTATTGCGTCAACCGACTTTCGTTTTCGTGGAGTTTAGCAATCAGCATCGCCTGCTTGCGGTTTAATCTTGCCAACTCCTGATTCATTTCCTGAAGTTCTATTTGTTTTTCAGCTAATTGTTTATCTTGAAAATATCTGTAGATTGCCTCAGTAACAGTTAATTTTAAATCATCGGTTTGCCAAGGCTTAGGTATGTATCGGTACAATTTAGCATAATTAATAGCATTGGCTACCGCCTCCAAATTAGCCTGCCCCGTCAGCATAATCTTGAGAGTTCTCGGCGAGATGGCATGAACGCTTCTCAATAGCTCGTCTCCTTTCATATTCGGCATGATATGATCGGAAATAATCAAAGGAACTTCATACTGTTCTGCTAAAAGTTCAGACAGCAATTCCAAAGCTTCTTCGCCGCTTTGGGCAGTTTCAATTAAATATTTATCTTCAAAGGCTTTTAGCAGGTCTATTTCCAGACTATCGAGTATAGTCTGCTCATCATCCACACAAATAATTACAGGTTTTTTCATAACTTTGCTAGACCAGACTTAATCGCTTCAATTAATTCTTGATTTTGCCAAGGTTTTTGTATAAAAGCATGAAGATTGGCTTGAGATTTTGTGCGTTCAATTGCTTCTTTTTCCGCTTGTCCCGTCAGCATAACTGTCACAATCTGCGGATATTTTTGATGAATTTTAATCAGCAACTCATCTCCTTTCATTCCAGGCATCAACCAATCAGAGACAATAACTAGAATGTTAACCTCATCTTCACACAGCTCTTCAATAATCTCCAGTGCTTCGGCAGCACTTTCAGCAAATTCGCAAAGATATTTACCCTTAAATGCATGTTGCAGTTCAATTTCCAGACTTTCCAACACCGCTACTTCATCGTCAACACACAAAATTGCTGGTTTAGACATCGCTAGTTTCCTCCTTTCGTCTGGCAGGGTGAACCCGGATGGGCAGCACGCCGTTTTCCAAATTCTACATTCCGCGCGCCTAGACTGCAAATTTTTAGCCCCAGATTTCAGTCTGGTGTTTTACCTACTCAATTAAATTAATCGGCAAAGACACTGTAAATGCAGTTTGACCGGGCACCGACTCCACATCAATTGTACCCTGATGTTTTTTAATGATTTTTTTGACAATATCCAATCCTAATCCGCTGCCTTCTCCCGCTGGTTTGGTCGTAAAAAACGGCTCAAAAATTTTCGGCAAAATCTCCGGTGAAATTCCAGCGCCGCTGTCGGTAATTTTTACGGCAAAGTTGGTATCTTGCTCCCAGGCGTCAATTGTTAAAGTTCCTTGATTGTCCATCGCTTGTAAGGCATTGTGAATTAAATTTGTCCAAACTTGATTGAGTTCGTCGGGATAACACAATACCGGAGGCAATTGAGCTTGATAGTTTCTGACGATTTCTACACCTTGTTTTAGCTGGTTCTGATAAAGAGTTAATACAGTTTCAATTCCATCAGTGATATTCACTTCTAGTTTATCCCCATGCACATCGTAACGCGCATAATTTTTGAGGGCAAAAACGACTTTTGCAGCGCGTTCTGTAGCGGTAGCGATGGTTCTGGCGCTTTTTTGAATACTAGCAAAATCGTAGGCGGTTTTGATAATATTTTCGCCGTCAGGGTCTTTGAGCAACGGCACGAATTCTTGCACATTTCCTTGCAATCCGATATTGACTAAAATGCTAGCAAGGCTGTCAGCATTATCAATCCCTTCCGCATCTAGTTGCTGCTTCACGCCTCTTTTAAATTCCCGTTTTTCTCGCGTAGATAAAGAGTAAGTTTGTTGGCGGGAACTGTACATCAAACTCAAAAAATCGTGCTGGCGTTCGGCAGACAGTTCTTTAAAAAAAACTGGCAAACTGTCGAGATTGTTATCCAAAAAGCCGGTAATATTCCCAATAGACGATCGAATCGCCCCTAGCGGCGTATTAATTTCGTGAGCAATGCCTGCAATCAGTTGCCCTAAGGCAGCCATTTTTTCCGATTGAACTAATTGCTCCTGAGTTGCTTGCAGTTGCTCTAAAGTTATTGTCAGTTCATCGTTTTTCTGTTTGAGTTTTTTTTGTAAGTGGCACATTGCTAAATGGGTTTCTACCCTAACTAATACCTCTTCCATCTGAAAGGGTTTGGTAATATAATCAACTCCGCCCACAGCAAAAGCTTTAACCTTATCTAGTACGTCATTTATCGCGCTGATAAAAATCACCGGAATGTCGCGAGTGCGTTCATCAGCTTTAATTTTTTCGCAAACTTCATACCCGTTCATTTCGGGCATCATAATATCCAGCAAAATCAAATCGGGAGGCATACCTTGTGCGGCCGAAAGTGCTAACTCGCCGCTCGGTACGGGGCGGACTTTATAGCCCTTGCCATTCAAAATTCCGGCTAGCAGTCGCAAATTCGCTGGGGTATCGTCCACTACTAAAATATTACCGGGAGGGGTACTAGGAATGTCATTATTCATGTGAGCTTGCTTGAGAGATTAACTTTAAAACTTTGTCGTACTCGAAATTTTCTATACAATTGGCGATCGCAGCAGCAGTTGCTGTATCCTTTAATCTAATTTGGTCGATCGCACTCTCAATGAAATCCATATCCACTTTCAGTATCGCCAGCTTTAAATCAGCTACCAGCGACTCAGGCAATTTCAGGAAGTCAGCCGCAGTCATTTCGCGATCGCGCTCTTTGACTGCCGATGAGTTAGCTTGCCCCGGATCTTCATAAATATAGCGTACTCCGATATGTTTGTGCATAGCGTCGAAAATATCGGCTTCCCGGAAAGGTTTCCGCATAAAAGCATCGCAGCCTGCCGACAAAATTACAGCCCGTTCTTCCTCCAAAACGCTCGCAGTCAGCGCAATAATAGCAGTAGCTTGACCTTTAATAGTGCCTTTAATGTATTGTGTTGCTTCGTAGCCATCCATCACGGGCATTCTCATGTCCATCCAAATTAAATGCGGCTCCCAACTATCCCAAATGTCAATAGCTTTTTGACCGTTAGTAGCTTCTTTTAGTTCAAAACCCAGAGGATTGAGAAGTTTAATTAACAATTGACGGTTGAGCGGTTTATCATCTACTATCAAAATTCGATAGGGGTGTTGGTTGGGTTCCAGAGCAATCACATGGCGAGTCGGTTTTTTGCTTTCAATATCAGCCGCATCAACAGCCAAAACTTGGATATCAAACTTAAAATTAGTTCCCTTCCCGACAGTAGAATTTACGCTCATTTCGCCACCCATTAATTCCACAAATTTGCGACTAATTGGCAATCCCAAGCCTGTACCTTCTTGGGAATCTTTGCCTGCCTGGGTTTGCACGAAAGCTTCAAAAAGATTGTCTAATTCATTGGCGGCAATACCTGGACCAGTATCTTCGACTTCAAAATGAATAAAGAAAGACGAGGCAGAAGCTGAACCGTCATTGTGGGTTTTATAACTCGCATTTTCTGACATAGTTAAATGTGGAAAATTAATGCCATTACTAGCCTCATCTTCGGTATGTTTGTAGGTTTTTGATACAGAATTATTTACTGATTTTTTATGTTGATTTTGGCTGGTTGAATCCTTGCTAGCTCTGACACAAACACCGCCATATTCTGTAAATTTAAGAGCGTTATTTAGCAGATTAATTAATATTTGCCGCAATTTTAACTCGTCAGTTTCTACGTATTGCGGTAAGTCGGGACTGCGCTCGAAAACTAACTGCAAATGCTTGTCATCTGCTTTGAGTTGAAACATATCGTCCAAGTCGTGTAGCAGGCGATAGAGGTCGAATTTTTTCGGATTGAGGGTGGTGCGCCCCGATTCGATTTTAGATAAATCGAGCACGTTATTAATCAGGGTGAGCAGGTGTTCTCCGCTGCTGCTAATTATGCTAAGATTTTCTTGGTGTTCTCGGGATAGAGTTTGGCTGCGAGTCATCAGTTGGGAAAAGCCAAGAATTGCATTGAGTGGCGATCGCAATTCGTGACTCATGTTAGCCAGAAAGGCACTTTTAGCTTGATTGGCTACTTCCGCTTTGTCCTTGGCTACAGCCAATTCGGCAGTCCGCTCTTGCACTCGGTGTTCTAAAGTTGCAAAAGATTGTTGCAGTTGTTGAGCCATGCTGTTAAATGACTTGGCTAATTCTCCCAATTCGTCGGAACGTTCGCTTTCTACTGTGGTATCCCATTCGCCTTTAGCAATATTTTTAGCTGCTGTATTTAAGCGCAAAATTGGATTTGTCACCCACCGAGAAGTCTGAATGCCGATAACTACAGCTATGGCTAAAGCTGCCAAACAAAGCCAAATTGTCATGCGAGTATTGGCATCGATTTGTTCGGTGAAATCTGCTTCAGGAACAACTACCACAATCAGCCAGTCCAAACCTTTGCCGTCTTGGAAAGGTAGAATGTTGACAAATTGTCGCTTGCCGTCTATTTCAAAATTCAAGAGATAGGAACTTTTAATTTCCTTTAATTGCTGAAACCGAACTGCTACATATTTAGCTGTAGCTTGAGTCGAGGGGTCAATACTCTCTTCTGCTTTGAACAGTTCTTTTTTATTATTGTCTTTGGTACGGAATGGTTGTTCGACAGTTGAAGTCGCCAGTAATGTACCATTTTTTTCGATAATAAATGCTTGCCCAGTTTTGCCAATTTTGAGACTGTTTAAAAATCTCCCAATATGGTCGAGACGCAAGGCAGAAATTAATACTCCTTGTAGCTGATTGTTGTCGTATACGGGTTGGAGCGCGCTGAGTATTAAGGTCGGTTCTAGAAACGAAATATAAACGGAACTCCAAGTTGGTTGGCCGACATTAGCCGCATTTTGGTACGAAGGATGTTCGCGGATGTCAAAGTTTTTGACAACTGTTGTTACGGTAGTGCGATCGCCTGTATTATTAGTATTGTAAGAATAAAAATCAAAACCTGTAGATTTGCCTGACAAATTAATCATTAGAGAGCCATTTGACAGTTTTTCTCCGGTTCGATAGTCTCCTTTCTTGTTGCCAACGGAGGTAAAATTGATATAGGGATATAATTGGACTTGCCGCCAAAGATATTTCTCCCAATCTGATAAGTTTTCCATCTTTAACAACCCGAGTTTGACAGCATCCAGCTTGCTTTGATTGATTTGATGGGGAGTAGTCAGGTAAACTTGCAGGTTTTGCTCGACACGCAAACTGACTTCGCTCATTAACTGACCTGCAAGGTTATTAACTGCTTTTTGTCCGTTTCTAAAGGAGAGATATCCTACGAGTCCCACGGCTGCGACGATTTGCAGCACAAATGGAACTATGATAACTGTTCGCAGTGCTAATTTATCTAACATTTTATCAATCATAAGATTCAGAGGTTTGGTGAACTTAGCCTAGAACCGTTCTTGGAGAGCTTATCTTAACAGCAGCGCCATCTACTACCTACTAGCTAGAGGAAATTGATGCGGGCTGTATTAGCTGTGGTAGACGCTGAACCGCGATCGAATGTGAGCCTAATCTTTGCTTAGATTAAAGTATATTATTTTACCCATTGTCCTATTATTTTGACGATAATTGTCAAAATTTGCCGTCTCAGGCTGCGAGAAGTGCCTGATACACGATACGCGCGGGCGAGTAGAACCCGCATCGGCCCAGCGGTTTGGAGAGGGTCGATCGAATTTGCTCGATCGACTAGCCATTTTCGACAAGACGTGTTATACTAAAAAAACGTTGAGGGCACGTAGCTCAGTGGATAGAGCATCAGGTTCCGGTCCTGAGGGTCGGGGGTTCAAATCCCTCCGTGCTCACTGAAATTAATAAAAAGATCGATCGTTCGCGATCGATCTTTTTTATGACCAATGTTCAACAGTTGACAGTTGACAGTTGACAGTTGACAGTTGACAGTTGACTCCCAGAGAGCGACCTCTACCTACAAGGAAGAAGATTGGAGTAATAAATAGTCTGATTTGAATTTCTCCCAATCGGGGTTGGGGCTTTCAACCAATTCTTCCTGGTAAAGGAGTTCTGGCTGTGCGGGCGATTTCAGAACGCAGCAGCGCGCACCGCGCACCCTACAACAGACTGCTGACTGTTACATATCGTCATCGTCTTGACCTTGGACGCCCTGGAGAATCCGGGATAACTCACTCTTCTCATTAACCGAAATCCGAGTTGGAGAACCGCTGATTATCCGTTCGTAGCCGCGGAACGAATCTTTAATTTGTGGGCCTCTTTCAGTAATCGTGTATTCTCGAATCCCTTTGTCGTGCCACGAACCGCGCATCTTAAACACATTAATTGCCCGCGACATTTCGCCTCGAATCTCTACATACTGAAGCATGATAATCGTGTCAGTAATCGTAGAAATATGGGAGTCCGTAATCGAATGAGAACCCATAAACTGGTCGCTGGTATTCGTGAAAAAGCCGGTGATTTCTTCCTGCTTCGCAAAACCTGTCACCCCAATCACAAATTGTCTGAAAGCATTATTGCTGACACCCCTAGCTAGGGCTGAAAGCGAGTCTATGGCAATTCGAGAAGGTTTGAACTCAGCAATTTCTGATTTAATCGTCTGCAAGTGGTCTTCCAAGCCCGCAGATTCGGGGTAAGTACACAGCAACTTCAGCAGTCCTTTGTGTTCCATTTCCTCAAAATCAATGCCCCAAGAATAAGCATTGCGGAACAACTGAGCTCGCGACTCTTCATAGGCAAAAAGTAATGCCCGGTTGCCGTTCATACAAGCATTCTGCAAGAACTTGCTTACCAACAGGGTTTTACCGGTTCCCGTCGCACCGGTAGCCAAAATAATCGAGTCTTTAAAGAAACCGCCGCCGCACATCTCGTCGAGAGTTTTATCGCCGGAAGAAACCCGCACGTTAGAAGACTTTTGAGTTAATCGCATGGCCCCCAAGGGGAAAATATTAATGCCATCATTGGTCATAGTAAAAGGATATTCACCCTTCATGTGAGTTGTACCGCGCAACTTCAAAATTTCGATGGTGCGGCGGCGGCGTTCGCCTTCCAAGACGTTGCGAACAATCACGACATTATCTGACACAAACTCTTCCACTCCAAACCGCGCTACCGGGCCGTATTCTTCAACCCGTTCGGTAGTCATAACTGTAGTTGCGCCTACTTGTTTGAGGCGCGCAACTAAGCGAAAGATTTCTCGGCGCACCACAGATGCAGCTTCGTACTGCTGAAATACGGCTGTTACTGAATCTATAGAAACGCGCTTGGCTTTGTACTTGCGAATGGCGTACTGAATTCGCTCGATTAAAGCAGATAAATCAAAGTTTCCCACAATATCCTGACCTTCGGGATCGGGGGAAGCGTCTAAAATAAATAGCTTGCCTTCATCGATTAGCCGTGCCAAATCCCAACCGAAACTGCAAGCATTTTTAATAATATCTGTCGGAGATTCTTCAAAAGTTACGAGCACTCCAGGTTCGTCAAAATGGGTGATTCCGTTATATATAAATTGTACGGCAAATAAAGTTTTTCCCGTTCCTGACGTGCCGCTGACGAGGGTGGTTCTGCCGATCGGCATTCCGCCGTGACTGATGTCATCGAAACCCTCAATCATTGTGCGAATTTTTTCAACGCCTGCCGTTACCAATCCGGATGGTTGCACCGTTTGACTAATTTCATTCATGTCGATTTTTGTCAACTCTCAGTATTCTTTAGTTGTCACTCATTAACCCCAGCTCATGAGTCTTTATACCCAGTTTGTAGTTTGGGCTCTTGGTCAATAAGTAATGACTGCTGACTGCTGATTAATGACTGTCTTCTGATTATCTTATGAATTCAGGTCTTCTTCACGAAGTTCTTCATAGAGTAAATCTAATCCTATCAGAACTTTCTCGCGATCGGACAAATCGCCGATAATTTTTCGCACCGGCGGCGGCAGGATTTTCGCTAGGGTGGGGGTTGCTAGAATTTTGTCCTCTTCTGCTAGCTGAGGATTTTTGAGAACGTCTATGACTTTCAGGGCATAGACTCCTTGAAATTCCTGTTCTAGGATGTCTTTTAGGGTTTTCAAAGCTCGCACTGAGTTCGGAGTATTTCCGGCAACGTACAGCTTCAGAATGTAGGTTTTCTTCAGAGGACTCATGAACTTTTTTAAATGTTGAGTGTTAGTTGACAGATGTTAGTTGTAGTTGTTATTGGTCTTGAATCCGCTGTTCTTTGTTATTTTATAATAATTTCAGCCTCTGTCTAGCCCTGCCGAATGTCTTCTCCTTTCTAGTTTGTTAAATTTTGCCTTCCTTTTTCCTTCTTGCTTCTTGCTTCTTGCTTTTGCCAGAAAGAATTGGTTTAAAGCCGGAGCCCTTGTAGGGAGAAATTAAAATCAGACTATTCATTACTCCAATCCTCGGACTTCCAGGTAGAGGTGGCCCTCATCCCTTCGACTGCGCTTGGGGGTAAGCTGTCAACTGTCAACTGTCAACTGTCAACTAAACTTGAGATGTCTCTTTGGGAATGGATCGCCTGTACATTTCGCACAGATGAGCGATCGCGTCAATCAGAGTCAAGCGGTAATCGAGCAATATTTCCTCGCTGCGGCCTTCTAATTTTAGCTGTTTAGCAAATTCGTCCATCAATCCCATGTGAATTTCTACAATTTGAGTCACGGAAACGTCGGCAAAAAAAGCCAAATTTACAAATTCATCGATTTGATTGTTGACCGCAGTATCTTCAGAAAAATAATGCAAAACGATGTCGCGATAACTTGACTTGAGTTGCTCCAGAAACTTTTGCTTCTCTTCTCCCGAAAGATTTCGCAAAAAAATCTGAGAATTTCTTTTATAATACACACCTAAGTATCCTAATCGCTCCCGTAATTTTTCCGCAAGTCGGCGCTGCTGTCGTTGGAGTAAACTTTGAGCAGTCAATTGGGCGGTGGCATCGACCCTTGGGGATTGGTCATTGACAGGAACCGGAGTAGAAAGTTTCAGAAATTGTGCGATCGCCCGATCGATACTTGTACCTAGGTCGCTCGATCTCGCGATTGGTAGTTGCACCTCAGCCGGGTGATAAAAAAAAGCACAACTTTGCTCTTGACTCTTCTCGGCGGTACTCGCCACGCCCTCCAAAGTATCTGAGGGTGGTGATTCTTGGCTGCCATCCCATGCCGGCTGGGGCAAAAAAATCACAGCAGGTAAAAAGAGCGATCGTTCTTGCAGCTTGCTCAAAAGCAATTGCAAATCCCTATCTACGTCATCTACGTCAAAAACCAAACAATCGAGGTGGTAATTGTGCTTGAGGAATCCCAAAAACTCCACCGCCGACTTAATGTGGGTTAACGTATAGCGTTCCCCGCTCAAAAGCTCGATCGCATCGCTGGCAAGTTTTTCAGAGCGGATAAAAATACCGATCGACAGTTGGGGCAGCAAACCTCTAGGTGAACTACCCAAGTTGCCCGAAAGTGCTGGATCGCTCAGAGTTGATATCTCCTTATATAATAAAATACTTAACATTTTAACAATCATTTAAACATTTATTGTAACCAATCTTAACTGCCAAATATGACGATCGGCTTTTAGCAGCGGGATCGTCAGAGTGTACTTATTGGCAGATGTGTCAAGCACCCCTATCCTGATTTCTGCAATTAAGCTTAAGCCTTAAAATAAGTGGTAGTTGCCTCAAATCAGGTGCAGGCATCAAATTTGCAGGTCTCGGTGCCACGACGGGACTCGATCGAGAACTGGTATAAAACTAAATAAGATACAAAAAATCGGCAGCTACGTTGGGTATCAAAAATATTACTGCTATCGATAGCAGACTCTCAGGTTTGTTATGTCAACCACCAGCCCCAGTCTCAAAAATTTTATCGAGTTAGTGCCCCTGTGCCTCCAAACGGCGGCGCTATCATCGCTACAGTCAATTTTCAGCCAGGGCAACTGCGATCGAATTGCAGTAGTCAACGAACAGCTACAACCCCTAGGATTAGTTTACCTGAGCAGCTTTTGGGTCTGGGCGATCGATCGCACAAACGACTGGGAGCAACCTTTGTCAGCAAGTTCGCTGCCGATAGAGCCGATCCGGGTAATCCCTGGGACTCTGAGCGTCAGCGAATTCTGGGAATATTTGCAAATAGAGGAACTTAACACCCCTGGGGAGTCTGGCCTTAGCGCCGGTGGTGGCTCCAAAAGCCCGATCGCCCTGACAGATGCCAGCGGGAAATTTTTAGGAATGCTAGAGTGTCAGAGCCTGCTGCAATTCGCCGCACTTAACAGCAGCCTGAGGCCCGAAGCCGCAGCAGTCAAAGAAATTGAATTAACCACGGTTTCCGCAGCCATCGCCACAGCCCTAGGATCTCAAGTGCGCTTCCTAGAAGCAGGATTGAAACCCTCGGAAAACCTCAACTCCCTAGTCCAACTCCTAGAAAAACTGCCCCTACCCCTGAGATTGCAAACTCCCACCGGCCAAATAGTCAGCCAAAACGCAGCGTGGCGGATTTTGCTGGGAGCTGGCCCAGATCCAGTTCCAGAACCAACGGCAAATTTGGGCAAACACTCGGCCCACAAAACAAGCCATGTAACAAAAGAATACAAGAGCGTGGAAGTAGAGGCCGTCACCTCTGAGTGCAGGAGCCTAGTAGGAGCAAGTCGATCGGGCGAGGGGCTGCGGGATAGCTTCGCCGCGCGTGATGGAACCGCAGCCACCAGTTGCCCGTTACCCCTGTACGCCGCCGCCTCCCCATCAACCTTAACCGCTCCAGCTTGGTGTCCCACCGCCGGCAAACCAGATACATATATTTGTGACTGTCCCGTACAAACTGGTCAAGAACGGATTTGGCAATTTGTCAAACAGCCACTCTCAAATCAACTAATTTTAGTAATGGGACAAGATGTCACCGAAGAACATTTAGTCGCCAAAGAACTAGCAGCAAAAAATGCAGATTTAATCCACCTCAACCGACTAAAAGACGAATTTTTATCCTGCATCAGCCACGAACTAAAAACCCCTCTCACCGCCGTCCTCGGTTTGTCCAGCCTCCTGAAAGATAAATTGATCGGAGAACTCAACGATCGCCAAACACGCTACGCCAAACTAATCCATCAAAGCGGGCGGCATTTGATGACAATAGTGAACGACATTTTAGACTTGACCCGCATGGAAACCGGGCAGCTAGAACTAATTCCGGAACCAGTCGAAATAGCAGCCACCTGCAAAAGAGCCTTTGAACAAGCAAAACAACTGCAACAGCAAGAAGAAAAATCACCTTCCCAGCCCAGCCAAACCAAGGGCGAAGCTTCTCAAGAAGAACCACCTGCGAAAATCGAATTTACACTCGAAATAGATCCGGGAGTGAGCTATTTAATTGCCGACGAACTAAGGCTGCGACAAATGCTCGTCAACCTCCTTTCCAACGCCCTAAAATTCACCGAAGCTGGCGGCAAAATAGGATTGAAAGTAAATGTTTGGGAAGGTTGGCTCGCCTTCACAGTTTGGGATACCGGCATCGGCATCCCGGCAGACAAACAGCACCTGATCTTTCAGAAATTTCAACAGCTAGAAAGCCCCCTCACCAGACGCTTTCAAGGAACCGGACTGGGACTGGTACTGACTCAACGGCTCGCCCGTCTCCACGGCGGAGACGTTTCGTTTATTTCCTCAGAAAACCAAGGCTCTCAATTTACATTGTTGCTGCCCCCAAATCCTCCGGGAAATAGCGGGGAAGAATTCCCAGCACATACAGGGAACGAGGAAGAATTATTCAAACCAAAATATCAGATTCCGATCGCCAATTATCGCTCTCGTTTAGTGTTAATAGTCGAAGCAGTTCCTAAATATATCGAAGATTTAAGCAAAGTCCTCTCTGGTTTGGGCTACCAAGTAATAGTCGCCCGTTCCGGCACCGAAGCGCTGGAAAAAGCTCGCAGGTTCAGTCCCGAAGCGATTTTCCTCAACCCGCTGCTGCCGCTGCTGTCCGGTTGGGACGTGCTGACGCTGCTGAAGAGCGATCCGGATACCCGATCGATTCCGGCGATCGTCACAGCCACCAGAGGCGAAAAAGAACGGGCTTCTGTCAACCGCGCCGAAGGCTTTTTGAGCTTGCCGGTGGAAGAAGCCGCTTTACGGCGGCTGTTGGCAGACTCGATCGGTCGCCCCGATGCCAGTACGAGCAAGGTGAGGAGTTCTTTAACCGTGTTGTGGCTCAGCCCGCAAAACAGTTCTTCTCAAGGTTCTGCTTTACTGCTCAACCCCAACTACTGCCGAGTTTTGGAAGCAGACGATCTCGGCCAAGCAGAACTCGTGGCCCGAATTTGGCGGCCCGATGCGATCGTCTTGGACAGTACGAGCCAACTGCAAAACGCCTTAGCTTTTATCGAACAGTTAAGTCTGTCTCGAAATTTGGGTTCTCTGCCCTTAGTGACTTTAGACCCCGTAACGACGCAACTAGCAAATCAAGTTAAAGGATTGTCGGTATTTCCCTGTTTGGCAGGCGGGAGTCCTGAAGGCGGTGAAACCTCAGAAACCGGGTTGGGGGCGTCTGCGTTGTGGCAAGTGATTCAAGTAGCTGCGGGCATGAGTTGGAAGCCCAGCATTTTATTTGCTGACATTTCGACTTTACCGGACTTGCACTGTACCACTCGGGGGAATCCGACGGGAGAATTGGCAAATGGCGATCGATCGACCAAAGCCGACATTCCCGTACCCCATGCCAAGTTTTCTACTCCCAACTTTCAAGCTTTGATTCAGTACATCCAAACCGCAGGCTTTCGAGGGGCGATCGCTCCCTGCTGGACAGAAGTTTTGCAGCAGTTGCAATATCAAAGCGTAGACTTAGTGTTGCTGTGCTTGCGCGATACTCCCTCAGAATCGTCCGCGATGCTGCAAGCGCTATCGAACCTGCGGCAAATGGCTGTCAAACTGCCAATTTTAGTCTGGGACGATCGCTCTGCTGTAAATTCGGAATCGGAGGCGATCGACTTTCTGCTGCAAGAAGTATCTGCCAAAATTTTGCCTTCTTCCTTGTCAGCAGCACAATTGTTAGACCAAATTAAACAGACTTTATTAACTAACTCAAATTCCTAAAATTGAATAATTTATCCGGTTCGTAGTGAAGACTTGAACCCGCAAAAAAAAACAGTGAATCAAAACTATTATTGAGTGGCAAAGGTAGGTAATGAAACCAGTCATTCCCCGGAAAACTCGGAGGACTAAAGTCCTGACTACAAACCGATTTTATGGTAGTTATTTAAAATGTGAAATAAACTTCATAAATTCCGTAAGAGTCAAGAAAATACCAGGTTCGTAGTGAAGACTTTAGTCTCCAAAAAAGCAGTGAATCAAAAGCCTGAGAGCTGAGTAAAAACAGGTTCGTAGTGAGGACTTTAGTCCGCAAAAAAGCAGTAAATCAAAAGTCTGAGAGCTGAGTAAAAACAGGTTCGTAGTGAGGACTTTAGTCCGCAAAAAAGCAGTAAATCAAAAGTCTGAGAGCTGAGTAAAAACAGAATTTGGGAACTATTCAACTCAAAAGTAGGAAGGGTTGCGAGTCAAGAAACAATATCAAAACTCAAAAATATGAGTTATTATAGGCGATCGAGAAACCATTATATTTTTTTTTGGGGCTATACAGTGCCTAATCGCATTCCTTTACTATCTCTGGTACTCGCACTCGGTTTGTGGACAATGCCCAAGCCAGTTGCCTGTCAGGCACTCTTGCCTTACACCCTGCAAATCGACTCGGCCGGACTCGAACAGACAGCCTTGAGCCTTGCAGAACGAGCCGTTCAGCTAGCGAGACTCCAGCAGTTCCAACTCGCCGTCCCCAGCGCCGAACTCGCGACGCAGTTAGCCCCCAAGAATTCTCAAACTTGGACTTTGTTAGGCAGCTTGTACCTTCAAATCGAGCAGTTTGACAAAGGCATTGAAGCTTTGGGGCAAGCTCAATCTCTGGCGCCAGAAAATGCCTCAATTAAATTTGTCTTGGGAGAAGCTCACTTTCGGAAAGCGAACTACGAGAAAGCAGTCGAATATTTGCAAGCAGGGTTAAAAATAAAGCCCGACACTCCGGGCGCATTATTTGATTTAGGTAACGCTTTTTACAAGCTAAAGCAGTTCGATCGCGCGATCGCCCAATATGAAAAAGCCTTTGCTTTAGAAAAAAAACTCTGGCCCGCTATCAACAATATCGGATTAGTCAAATACGAAACAGGAGATGTCGATAGTGCCATCAAACGCTGGCAAGAAGCGATCGCGATCGACGACAAAGCAGCAGAACCAATGCTAGCCCTAGCAGTAGCACTTTACACCAAAGGCGACAAAGAAAAAGGTTTAGCGCTGGGAGAAGCCGCCCTGAAATTGGACAAGCGCTATGCCACAGTAACTTTTCTCAAAGACAACCTCTGGGGCGATCGCTTGATTGCAGCCACCCAAAACTTCCTGGCAACTCCCCAAATTAAAGCAGCACTCGCCAAAATTCAAGATGCCCCACCATCTCCCGAATTGTAGCCAGATCCCAAATCCGGGTTTAATATCATGGCTAACCCTCCGTCATTGGGAGGAACGAAGCAATCGCAGAGACTAAGCGATTGCTTCGTTCCTCGCAATGACAAATAATACAAAAAAAAGGGTAGTAAACACGGATTTGGTATAATATCAAATCCAGTTGCGTCGGAATGATTAGCTTTCTTGGGTTTTTGGTAAAGCAACCGCCACATCGGTTAGTACATAAATAACTATCATGAATAGAGTCTCAAAGGAGCATTTCATAAACGGTTTGATTCGGGTACCATAACTGTCAACTGTAAGGGCGGGCACGGGGGCACCGCCCCTACCAACTATCAACTGCTCCCAGTGTTTTGAGCATCGCCGCAGTCGCCTCAGTTACACCTTTAACACCTGCAATATTTAAGCCTTCATAAGGTTTCGGAACAGGCAAAGTTTTGATACGATCGCCAGTTACGACATCCCAAAACTTAATCGTCTCATCTTGACTGCTACTAGCCAGCATTTGACCATCTAAACTAAAAGCAACACACCACACCCAATTTTCGTGTCCCCGCAGAACTTGCAAGCAGTTCTTCGTGCTCGCATCCCAAACTCGTACAGTTCGATCGTGACCGCCACTCGCCAACAGTGTACCATCAGGACTGAAGATTACCGATGACACAATACCGTCATGTCCCTCCAGGGCGGTCAAACATTCTCCGATATCGATCTCCCAAAACTTGATGCTACCGTCACCGTTGCTGCTTGCCAAAATATTACCGTCAGGGCTAAAGGCAACACACCAAACCCAACCGCTATTTCCCATCAAAGTTCTTAAGACTTTCCCTGTACTGACATCCCATAACTTCACCGTATTATCGGCACTCGCAGAAGCCAGGATATCACCTGAAGGACTAAAAGCAATTCCCATCACCCAACTTTCATGCTCGGTACAAGTATAAAGACATTGCCCCGTGCTAATATCCCATAGTTTAATAGTCTGGTCTTCACTAAAACTTGCCAATTTCTTGCCGTCGGGACTGATGGCGACTCCCCAAACCCAAGCAGAATGACCCTCTAAACTTTTTAAGCATTCTCCAGTCATAGCATCCCATAACCTGACACGAGTGTCAGAGAATCCACTCGCCAACAAGTCCCCATTCGGACTGAAGGCAATGGATTTCAATCGATTAGTATGTCGATCCTGTATGCTTTTAAAACACTTCCCGGTTTTGATATTCCATAATCTCACGGCGCGATCGCTACTAGCTAAAGTTTGGCCATCGGGCGAGAAAACTACCGAATTTACTGGATTGCTTTGCCCCAATACTGTTTTCAGACAACGACCTGTTTTAACATCCCACAGTCTCACCGTACAGTCTTCACCAGTGCTAGCTAAAATTTTGCCATCTGGACGAAACGCGACGGCTGAAACTCGACTGGTGTGTCCTAGTAGTGTTTTTAGACACTCACCCGATGCCACTTCCCACAATCTCACGGTACTGTCTTCGCTGCAACTTGCTAAAATCTGACCGTCAGGACTAAAGGCAACAGACATTACTATTTGTGAGTGTCCAGAGCAAATTCTAACGAGTTCACCCGTGTTAATATCCCAGATGCGAATCAAAGCATCATGACCGCCCCGGGCTACCATTTTACCATCTAAACTGAAAGCCACCGATCGAATTTGACGACAGTCACTCTCAAACATTTTCAGGCATTGTCCGGTAGCAACATCCCAAAGTTTAAGTATTCCGTCATCACCGCCGCTAGCTAAAATATTACCTTGAGGACTAAATGCGATCGACCAAACCTGACTTTTGTGTGCCGGTAAAGTTAGCAAACACCGTCCGTGACTCCAATCCCAAAAACGCACAGTTCCATCACCGATGCCACTAGCAAGCATCTTGCCATCTGGACTGAAAGCAACTCCCAGCACGCTGCTATGATTTCCCTGCAATATTTGGCGGATCGACCAACTGCTAACATCCCAGCAATTAATCGTACCGTTACTACCGCCAGTAGCAAAGGTTTTTCCATCTGGACTAAAAGCAGCAGATAACACGATGCTGCCGTATTCTTTGCCAGTTCTCAGCAGCCTAACTTCTGGCATTTGCCACAAATGAACCTCACTATTAGTATCGCCCATTGCTAAAAGTTTTCCATCCGGGCTAAAAGCGATGCACAAACCGCTTCCCAGAACTTCAGCGAAAACCGAATTAGTTAAATCGGCCCCAGCAAAGTTGACAAAATGCAAATTTGTATCGGGTAAATAAGCTTGCCAAACAGTCAAATGAGAAAAATCCCAACCGCTTAAATCTATCTGCATTTGACACAAGAGATTTATAATATTACCCGCAACATAGCCAGTGTCTAGTGTGGGTTTACCGCGCAGGGATGTCAGAATAGGTTTGAGTTGGTTTTCGATGATTTGCTGGCGTTCAAAAGTAAAAAAAAGGATCTCGGCAATAGGTTTTAGTATCAGACAAGCTTGCGTATCTCTAAGGTATTCTTTAGCTGTAGCTTTGAGCAGAGCGTGGCTTCTGAGAAGATCGATTTTACTGGTTGCGATTTCAGTGCAGACTTGTTCGATTAATCGTTGCGTCATGTATTCCATGACGACAGGTTGTTGAGTATAGCCGTCTGAGGTTTTTTCAATCAGAGAATGTCTCAGGAGAGAACCTAAAACTTCTAGTAATTCTTTGATAGTTAATTTGGCAACTAAATCTTGTTGTAATTCTGCCACCGAGACTGGTTCTCGCTCGATCGCCAGCCAGTACATCACCTTTTTTTCTAAATCTAATAAACGATTGAACTGCCTGTCTAATAGGTTGCGAATATCATCAAATACTAAACTTCCTTGATTTAAAAGTTCTAAAAATTTGGGGAGGCTACTATCAAAAAAATCGCGAATAGCGGGAGCAACCATTTTTAAGGCTAGGGGATTTCCCCCATAGTGAGATATCAAAATATCCCATTCGGAGTCCGACCCTTGAAAAGAACCGATGCGTTGAAAAAAAATCCGTGCTTTAGGAGTGCTTAAACCTTTCAGTTGTAATGAACGAACGGGCAAAGTTTCGCCTTCTCGGGCGGCTAAACCGATCGGCTTTTCTCGACTGGTTAACAGCAGGGTACTTTTATGATTTATTTCGGCTACGCAGCGCAGAAGTTGACCGTATCCTTCATACCCCTCTCGATAACAACCCGTGCGTTCTTCTTCCTGGAGAATTGACTCCATATTATCCAATATTAACAGACACCGATGCTGTCGCAGATAGTGCAGCAGTCGCGAGATTCTACCATCTACGGTATCTGGTAAATTCGTTTCCTGTTGGTGGGACAGAAATTGAATCAATTCTAGTAACAAATCGAGGATAGAGGGAGCATTGCAGAGACTGTGCCAAATAATATAATCAAATTGTTCTTGGATGCGTTCTGCTATTTTAATAGAGAGAGAAGTTTTGCCAATTCCACCCATCCCCAACAGCGTCACTACGCGGCAGCGATCGACGATCAGCCACTTTTCTAATAAGGCTATTTCCTCTGCACGTCCGTAGAAAATAGAAACATCAATTGCCTCTCCCCAATTAATCGATTTGTTGAGTTTTGTTAAGTCAGTTAAAGTTCGATCGGCGATCGTACCAGTGCGATCGACTTGTGCGTCGATATTGTGACTAATTTGGCTATTTGCTAGTGTGGCATTGACTTGTGCCTGTTGTGCTTGCCGTCGCAAAACTGACTGAAAGTTACTCTTAGTGACTTTTTCTCCAAATACCCGACTGAGAACTTGCCATAAGTGAAAGCCAACAAACTTAATATATTCTGCATCATAACCCGCGCTTTTGGCAATCTCTGGATAAGAGTGTCCTTCCCAAGTCTGCCGCAATACCAATATCTGAATATCGTTGAGATGCTGTTGTTTGAGAACCGAGTCGAGGAAAAGCAGTGCTTCGTCGATCGTCATTTATTTAAAATTATCGGGTGTGTTAGCTAAAAAGTGGTGGTTCCTGCTGGACGATACAGAAAATTAAGCAATTATGCTCAAAATAGTAGCATATTTTTCACTCAAGTTATAACTATTTATAACTATTTCTCACTGACGCGATCGGCGCATCCGGGTTATTACTGAATCAAAGCTCAAAATTATTGAAATGTAATGTTTTAAGGAGGGTCAAATGGCTCAAGATTTGCGAAACACAGAAGTGGCTCAAAAAATTGAATCATATTTCGATGCAATAGCCCAAGGTAATAAAGGCGATGCAACAATAGAAATGCTAGAACAAGATGGCTTTATTATCCGTTACCGAGTTCAGATTCGCCATCATCACGTTTGGGATAGCTTTGCGGGACGGGTAACAATGTATGACATAACGACGCCAGTACAAGGCGAGTTCGATCTGAAGAATCCGGCTAGTTTTGTAGATCAACAAGCCTGTGTGGATGTTGGTTTGGGTATTGGGCGAGTTTGCGTTAGTTTGCAAGAACTTGCTCAAGCAATACTTGCATCTGGGTTAGTTGTTTAACATCGGTTAAAAGTAGTGAAAAGAAGCGATCGCCCTTGTGTCATTTGGGATGCTTGGTGCGATCGCATCCTAGCTATCTGAAATAGTAAAGAGCGAGCGCTCAAGCCACGATTTTACACAAAGTGAGAAACTTAAATATGAAACGCATAAAATCTATTCTGATTGGGTTATTCCTAGTCAGTAGCATAGGTGTCACAGATGCCTGCGCCCAGAGCAATAAACCAAGTCCGCCGGCATCGGTACCAGCACGTTCTAGTCAGGCTGTCCAAACAGATTGGGATGTCGAAGTAATTTTAAAAAGCAAGTCTCTAGACAATCCCAAACTTTACGTAGTGCTTTTAGTGACGCTAATTGCTGGAGGGGTTGGCGGGATTGTTTTTGAGTTGCTGAACCTGCAAGGCAATATTGAGCGGCCCCACGCACCCAGCGAAGATGAATTGGCGGCAAAACTTGCTTACGCTACTGTAGAAAATGTAATTGATTTGGGCATTTTTGCCAGAATTATTATTGGTGCATCTGCTGCTGTTCCTGCTATGGTGTTTATCAAACCAGACAGCGTATTGCTGTTATTAGCAATGTCCTTAGTCGCTGGTTCGACAGGGACTGCTGTCTTTCGTTCCTTGCAAGATCGACTCTTAATAGCTATCACTCAGCAAGAGGCAAGTGAACAAAAAAGAAAAATCAAGCAGAAAAGTAATAATGCTAAGATGGAGAAGGCGATCGCGGCTGTTGAAACCCTAGAAAAGGAAGTCGAAAAAAAATCCGACAGCCCGGAAGGAACAACCAATCTAATAATTCCAGAAGGCACTGTTTTAAACCGCAGTCATTTCGAGGAAGTCAGAAAAATCCTATTGCAGGTTACAGGAGTAAATGCTGAAGCAAACAATGCGATCGCGGCTTTTAACAAATTAGAGGAGGAATTCATAAAGAATTCAGTTAGCCCCCAAGGAATGCTCGATCTGAAATTCACCAAAGACACTGCTATAGAGTGCAATTTGTTTGGGAATGTCAAGGATTGCTTGAGTCAGGCTAAAGCAGCAAATGAGCTAACTGCGATCGCCGATAATAACAAGTCATCTCAACCAGCAACCCCGATCCAAAACCACCTGTTGCCCGATCGCAAACCCGATCGGGCAACAGTGGAGAGTCCCTAGGACTTACGCAGGTTCTACGGTGTGCCAACAAGGGTTTTGAGATTGCTTTCCTTCGGATCGCTTCGCTAACGTGCCTCGCAATGACAGAAATAAGTTACTTGTGTGTAAGTCTCGATCGCAACTCGATCGCCAGTAGGGATGGTGTAGCCAGCAACAAACATCAGCCAATGGCAAATTAGCCATTGGCTTTTGGACGATCGCGACTGAGGCTATACATTTAGTCTATATTTTGGGGAAGTATCATCAGCACTAATTCACCCATGACATCCACCCCTACGATCGCCACTCCCCTAACCTGGACAGAATTAGAAGCCCTCACAGACTTTGAAATCGATCGCACCAACGGCCCAACCAACGCCCAAGCCCGCTTGCGCCTCTTCGGTAAAACCGAATCCGATGTGCGAGTCACCCTCTACCGCGACAACCACGCCTGGTGTCCCTACTGCCAAAAAATCTGGCTGTGGTTGGAAGAAAAACAAATCCCCTACCGCATTGAAAAAGTTACCATGTTCTGCTATGGGGCAAAAGAACTTTGGTACAAGCGAAAAGTGCCGTCGGGAATGTTACCCGCGATCGAGCTAGACGGCCGCATCATCACCGAAAGCGACGACATTTTAATCGCCCTCGAACGAGTTTACGGGCCATTGAGTTTAGGAATGGAAAACCCGAAAGTCCTTCCCATGCGGCGTTTAGAACGGCTGTTATTTAGGGCTTGGTGCTCTTGGTTGTGTTACCCAGCAAGTTCGGCAAAAGTAGAACAACACAATCGCAACCAATTTATCAGCGTCGTCGCCCAAGTTGAAGCAGCTTTGGCCAGCACTCCCGGGCCTTATTTCCTCGCTGAATTCGGCACTGCGGATGTCATCTTTACGCCCTATGTCGAACGGATGAATGCCAGTCTTTACTACTACAAAGGCTACTCGATGCGGGAAGAAAACCCGCGTTTTGCTGACTGGTTTGCCGGGATGGAAAGCCGATCGACTTATCGCGGTACTCAAAGCGATTTTCACACTCATGTCCATGATTTACCACCTCAAATGGGCGGCTGTTATGAAAACGGCGAACCGCAGATGCTACTCAACAAAGCCCGGGTAGATAACGGCCCTTGGGCCGGACTCCCGGATGTGATGTATCCAGAACCGGAAACCTCCCGCGCTGAAGCACTCCACCGCGTCATTAAGCATCGCAGCAACATTATTAAAGTCAACCCTGCTGATGACAACTTATTCGATGAGGCTTTGCGCTGTGCTTTAACTTTGATGGTGACTGGGGAAGTTTGTAAACCACCGGTTGGATCTGATGGGGCTTTGCGGTATTTGCGCGATCGGGTAAATGTGCCCCGCGATATGTCCATTTACGCGGCCAAACGGCTGAGGGAAAGCTTAGAGGAAACCGCCGCCCTCGTGGGTGACGCCCAAGGTGAGCCTATTCCTGTGAAGCACCGGCGAGATCAAGATCCGGCTAATTTTGTATAGGGGGGCGATCGGAATCAGGCGAAACGATCGTTGCTGCTGCTGGCGCAATGACCGAAGAACGAGCCCGCCGGGCCCCGGGTTTTAGACATGGGGATAAGTCGGTAGCGGTTTCAACCGCCTTCAGTATTTAACAAAGCTTAAAACAGAATCAGCACCATATACAGCTTTATGTTGTATAACTATAGTATGAGCGTTAAATACAAATCAAACAAAAATGTTGTCTACTCTTGTAAATACCACATCGTGTGGTGTCCCAAGTATCGTCGCAAGGTTCTAGTTGAAGGCGTTGATACCCGGCTGAAGGAGATATTGCTAGAGGTGGTAACTGAGTTTAAGAGCGAATTAATTGAAATGGAAGTAATGCCAGATCACGTCCACCTTTTAGTTGAATGCGATCCTCAATTTGGGATTGCCAAACTAATTCGTTACATGAAAGGGCGCTCATCTCGATATCTTCGTCAAGAATTTCCTTGGCTAAAAAGTCGATTACCAACGCTGTGGACTAACAGCTACTTTATTTCAACTGTCGGTGGTGCGCCTATCTCAGTAGTCAAGCAGTATATTGAAAATCAAAAAAATGTCTAGTTATGGTTGTCAACAAAATTTAATTAGCCCAGATCGAGCTTTAAAAAGTATCCTGGAGTTTGTTTGTGAAGAATCAAACAAATTAGCTAATTGTGGACTTTACTACTCTCGGCAATTGTATTTCAAAACTGGGAAATTCCCAAGTAAAGCCACTTTGCACAGGCTATTAAAAAGTAATCTCCACTTCAAGGCCTTGTATTCTCACGTAGCTCAACAGACTTTAACAACTGTTGCAGAGTCATTTCAGTCGTATATTGGACTACTTAAGGGGATCAAAAATGGTACAGTAACGCAACATCCCAAACTACCGGGATACCGCAAAAATAGCCTCAAGCTGGCGACATTTCCCAAGGCGGACGTAAAGTTAAAAAATGGGCAATTAATTAAGGTTTCCACTAGGAGGTAAAGTTAAACTATGGTTTGGAGTTAGTGAATTCTATCTACCAATGCCGTCAAACTTGGATTACGACCAAATCCGAGAAATTCGCATCTTACCAAAGAATGGGCAATTTTATGCTGAATTTGTCTACAAGATTCAGCCAATAACAGTTGAATTAGATGCCAGTAAAGTTCTAGGTATTGACCCAGGATTAAATAATTGGTTGACCTGTGTTTCCAATGTGGGTACAAGTTTGATTGTAGATGGACTGCACATCAAATCCTTAAATCAGTGGTACAACAAACGAGTTGCAACAATCAAAGAGGGCAAGCCTCAAGGTTTTTGGTCTAAACAATTAGGGAGGATTACGGAAAAACGAAATAGACAAGTTAGGGATGCCGTCAATAAAGCAGCTAGATTAGTATTGAATCACTGCCGGGAAAACCAAATAGGTACAGTTGTTTTCGGCTGGAACAAAAAAATGCGTCAAGAAATCAATCTTGGCAGCAAAACGAATCAAAACTTTGTGCAAATTCCTACCGCTCGATTGAAAGATAGGATTTCTCAACTTTGTGAACAGTATGGCATTCGGTTTGTTGAAACCGAAGAAAGCTACACAAGTAAGGCGAGTTTTTTAGATGAGGATGAACTACCTATGTTCGGTGAAAAACCTGAGTGCGATTCGTTCAGCCGAAACCTGGCAACAGGGGGATGGCTGGCAACAGTAGAGTAACCGCAAGGTGGATTCCGCACTTAAATCCTCTACTGATGACAACTGAATTACCTTGTAGGTGAGTCTA
>NZ_JAHRFA010000063.1:0-42943 GCF_020883045.1 Microcoleus sp. CAWBG58
TTAGAAAAGGCAGTGGATTTGATTAACAATCGACCGAGGAAATCGCTTGACTATCGAACCCCTTTTGAAGTATTCTATGGACATACATCAGACACTGTTGCACTTCAGATTTGAATTGGCGCTTTTTTAGTGTTACTAGGGCTTGGACTATATCACTACCAACAGAAAAAGCGTGAGCCATTTGTTCTATTAGCAGCATCGGGGGTATTCTTGTTAGCCCTTTCATTCCGAACTGTCGATCGCGCAATTTGTCCTTACTTTTCAACGGGCACTCATTTTCTTTGGCATCTTTGTAATGGTATTTTGCTGTACTTATCAGCAAGAGCATTAATCCTAAACAGGTCTATGATGGAGTAGGGTTTACTTAAGAAAAATCTGACTTGCCCAAAATGGCTATATTGCCAGAAAATCGTCAGATGAAATTCATCAAAAGCATTAAGTAAACCGTATTGCAATACAATCCACTCCATCAAGAGAAGAGTTTTGAACCGTATTGGGGCGCTTTTGGCGCAGAGGGAAGAGTATTGCGAGGGTTTTGGATGTCGTAAAAAAACCTTTTATCCCTCCCCTCTCTGTGTTCTCTGTGTTCTCTGCGGTAAAATATTCTTAATATCTACTTCACCTCTTTATAATCCAAAAATCGTCAGATGAAATTCATCAAAAGCGTTAAGTAAACCGTATTGGTCTATGATGGAGTAGGGAGCGATCGCCTCTACCCCTCTCCACATCCCTAAGCACCTCTTTTAGCAACATCCGCTCTAAATGCCGGGAGTAAGCTAAAATCTGCAATCTACCGATCGACTGGCATAAAATCGTAACCCGTACCGGATTTAGAATCGGGTACAATTTGCAAAAGAGCTACTTTGCTATTGCGATCGCCACTCGACAAAAATCTAATTTCCCCCGTGGCACCGCTAACTTTGAAATCCTCAGCAGCTAAGGCTTTAGCCAGCATCACTCGCCCCGCTTTACCGCTATTCGGAGCAATTTGCCCGATCGACCTTCCCAGCCGCAACACCTGCACCGCATCGTAACTCATCGCCGTCCGCCAGTTAACATCAATTCCCCACAAATTTCTAGCTGATTCTACAAATTTTTGATTTTTACTATCAGCAAAATGCCAAGGCACAGAAATTATCGCCCCGTTCAAAGCTGCTCCACCCTGTTTCAATAAATCCGTATTGTATAGAGCATCACCGCCAATTATTGGCAAACCTTTTTGATTATTTTTAGCGATTTCCAGGAATGAATTTACAGTATCTGAATCTGGTAGCAAAACCAACACATCTGCTTCCATCCCATCGATGTGCGCCGCAGAATTTGGCTCAGATAAATCTACTTCTTTAACAACTTGACCGCCTTCCAGAATCAAAGTAGTAGAAAAAGCTGTTTGCAGCGACTTGCTATAAGAACTTTTGGAATTGTAAAAAACCGCAGCCGTGCTTTTTTTCATGCCAGTTAACATATAGCGAGCTAAAGCCGTACCTGTAAATTGGTCGCTCGGTATCGTCCGAAAGAAATAGTTTACTCCGTCAGGGCGCCTGGGAACCGTTGCTAATTGAATGCTCGTGCTCGTAGGTGCGATCGCCACCATTTGATTTTGACTGTAAATTGGAGCAACTGCGATCGAAGTTTTGCTGGTGCCGTGACCGACAACGGCTAAAATACTGCTATCTGCAATCAGACTCTGTGCAATAGCCTTCGCCCGATTTTCATCATTACCGTCATCAGCAATTACTACCTTTAAAGGCACTCCCGCCTTAATTGCTTCGTCTTGAGCTTGGGCTATCCCGCGCAATATTTCCGCCGCCCCGCTGAGATTGTCGCCAATCGGAACTACTGCGGCAATTTTCAAAGCTTGTGCAGTACCGAGTCGAGCGTTATTGAGATAAATTAAAGTTTCCGCGTCTGTGCGATCGACTTGGAAAGCCGCTTCTAGCTGATTTACCGCCGTTTTGAAGTCACCGCTGGCGATCGCGCGAACTCCTGCTTGCTTGTCAGGATTTGCCGTGCTGGCGAACAAAATGCGATCGCCCGCACTGATGTAACTGCTGGCATCTACAGGCGAGGAAGTTTGGGCATTTTCCGGTGTCACCCCAGGCAAAGATGTTACTTGAGAATCGCTAGGATTCAGACTTTTCTCAGCTAAGTTTACAGCATTTTTTAGGATACTTATCAACTCTTTTTTAAATACAAAAGCACCCGCACCTAAAGCAATTAAAAATATCAAAAATACATAAATAAGCCAGCTTTTTTTGCTGCTTTTTTGAGAGTTGGTCGGTTCCTGAATGCTCGCCAAAGTAGCCGCTGTCGGCTCCTCCAAAGCTGCCAACATTTCCTTAGCGGTATGGAACCGACTTCGGGGGTGAAATCTAATCGCTTTATCCAGAACTGCGGCAAATCTCACACTCACCTTTGATGAATGATTCTGCCAAAGCATCTCCCGAGTTTGGGGGTCAGTTTCTAAATCCTGCGGCCACTTTCCAGTTAGTAAATAAATTGCCGTCAATCCCAAACTGTACAAATCGCTCGAATATTCGGGTCTGCCTGCCGCTTGTTCCGGAGCCATAAATTGGGGCGTTCCAATGGATATTGTTACATGATTCCCCCCAGAAGTTACCGATTGATTAATTGTTTCCTTGACGACGCCAAAATCTATCAAAACTGGTTCATCATCAGACTTGCGTAAGATAATGTTTTGAGGTTTAATATCTCGGTGAATAATCTGTTTTTCGTGTATGTAATCCAAAACAATTAGCAGGCTAGTAAGAATTTTCTTGACTTCCTCCTCGGTCATTTTTTCAACTACTTTGACTCGGTTGTTAAGCGTTTCCCCGTCTATCCATTCCAGCGCCAAGAAAAATAAACCGTTTTCCTCAAAGTGCCCGTAAAGTTTGGGGATTTGAGAATGCCCTTCGCCCAACTTTTCCAAAACAGCAGCTTCTTGAGAGAAACGCTCTCGAACACTTTGATCGATATCAGGATTATTTGTCTGCGGCTTAAGCTGCTTAATAACACAACACCGGTGCGAAGGCATTTGCGTGTCTTGGGCCAACAATGTTAAGCCAAAACCTCCTTCTCCCAACTTCTCAATTACCCGGTACCGATTGTTTAAAAGTTGTTCTGATTCTGGGTTGGGTTCCGGCGGCTGCAAAATCTCGCCGTTGATTTGCACGGGACTTTCTACTGCGAGAATTCCATATTTGCCACTCCCGTTTGGTTCGGTATGAATTAGCATGGATGTGTCGCCGTTGTCTTTTAACTTTCTCTTGAGTTCAAAAATGCGATCGACTATTATTTTCTCTTCGTCACCTGTTGGGGGACGCTTGTACAACACATTAAAAATCGCTGTCGGTGCGACATATTTGCCGTAGTGTTTGCTCAACAGCAGCAGCACGATATACTCTTCTTTGTTTAGGTCTATGCACTCGGAACCTAGCTTGACGGCGCGGGTTTTAGTGTCGATGTTCAAGTTGTTCATACCGAAAAGTTTTATTGATAACTAAGAAATTAATAAAAATGCAAGTAATTGGTAAGAAATCGAGTATAGCCTCGATCGGGCAGATATGGTACAATAACAGCACTGGGTCAACTACTGGAGAGATGCTTAGCTCGTCAACTGGATCGAATGCTCGTACCAGAGGCTGCAAAACAGGCTCGATCGCCGATTGCACGAGGGAGAACCCAAAATATCCTTAACGGTTAGACTTAATTGTATAAATATTTGATTTATAGCCAAACCGCAGATTGACGCAAATCGACGCAGATGTATTTCGAGATAAGTCTTCTTAAAAATTTTCAAGTTCCGTAAATAGCGATTGCCCGCCGTGAGTTGCACTGATTCAGGATTTTCGGCAGGGAATCGATCGCATTCAGTTACATGGCAGTCTCTCTGACTACAATATTGTTGGCAACTCGATAAATTTGGCTGGAACCTCTGACCAAATTGCTGTAATTCAAGGCGGTTTTACACCTGACAGTTTCCTGTTTGTGTAATATCAATTATGGAGGAGACGGCAATGCCGTTTCCCACCGAAAATAATATTGTAGGGACATGGCACTGCCGTGTCCTAATTTCTTCTTCCTTCTTCCTTTGTGTCCTTGGCGTCTTCGCGGTTTAATAAAACTAATTTTCGCTGTCAATTGTCAATTGTCAACTGTCAATTGTTTAATCCATTCGAGTAAAATCGGATTGACTAATTCCGGGGCTTCATCCTGGGGACAATGGCCTACGCCCTCCAGCGGAATAAACTTTTCTACAGCCGGAAACTTGGCTAATTCTCGCCCGAGGGCGATCGGCTCCCAAGGGTCTTTTTCGCCCCACACAATCAAAGCAGGACAGTTCAAACGCGGTAACAAATCCTCCGGTAAGGGGCCTTGAGAATAGCTAATAAATGCTACAAATACATCCACTGCGCCGTTGTCTCGCGATGGTTTTAACAAGATTTCTACAAGTTCGTCGCTGACTGCTTCGGGACGGTGATAGGCTTGCAAAAGCACTTTTTTGACTGTATTCGGCGTTGCCAATTGTTTGAAAAATAATTGACTAATCCACTTGACATTTAAAATTTTTTGTGCAATTGGCGCTCCAAAACTGCGATACCAAGGCATTTCGGCGCGTTTGCGATCGTGCAACAAGCGCAGGGAACAATTGAGTAAAATGACACCAGAAGCAATATTGGGAAAATCAACGGCGGCTTGCATAATTGCTACGCAGCCGATCGAATTTCCCACCAAAAAAGCCGGCCCGCCCGCAACTTCCCGACAAAAATCGGCAATTAACTCTCCCCAAGTCTCAAAAGTATAGTCAATCTCCAGCTTGGGTGCAGGCTTAGCAGAAGCGCCAAAACCGATAAGATCGATCGCAAAACAGCGACAATCGGCAGCCAACGCCGGTAAATTCTTACGCCAGTGGCCCCAAGACGCCCCAAAACCGTGGACAAGCACCACCGCCGGGCCCTGGGTGCCCGCAGCCTGGTAACAAATCGGAAAACCTTTCCACATCCAGGTTTGAGGCGCAAGAGCAGTTAACGTAGAAGAAGTCATATAGGTAAAAAAGTGAAAATTTAAGAGTTGGAAGGACTAAAGTCCTTACTACAAACCGTATCGCAATTCGAGGCAACTGCTAGGACACAAATCCCAAACCTTCGCTCCCTCCTCCCTCTGCGCCCTCTGGCGCTGGTGCGGTTAAATCCTCTTTCTCCTTCCTTTGCAGTTAGAGTCGATACTATGTCACGATTAAAGATGCCGATTTTTTTTGCCTTATTGAAATTTCCCCTATGCCAGCGATCATCTCAACTTCCGTCGTGCCGTTTCTAGGATCGGAAATCGTACCCGACTACGACACAGCCCGAGTAGTTATTTTACCCATTCCCTACGAGGCAACCACCACCTACCGCCGCGGGTGCGAAAACGGGCCGGCTAAGCTGCTAGAAGCTTCTCACCAGCTCGAATGCTACGACGAAGAACTCGATCGCGAAGTTTGCTACGATGTTGGTATTTATACCGCATTGCCGATCGCCGATACCCGCAACAAGCAACAAGTTTCATCCTTAGAAATGTTGCAAGTTACCCAACAAACCGTACACCAGCTAATTACCGAAAATAAGTTTGTCATCTCCCTCGGAGGCGAACACAGCATCACCGCCGGCGTTGTCGAAGGCTACCGCCAAGGATATCCCGACGAACCCTTTACAGTGGTGCAAATCGACGCCCACGGGGACTTGCGGCACGAATACGAAGGCTCGATTCACAACCACGCCTGCGTGATGCGACGGGTTGTCGATATGGGCTTACCGACACTGCAAATCGGGATTCGCGCTATCTGCAAGGAAGAAGCCGACTTGATTAAAGCTAAACAGCTAAACGTGTTTCGAGCTCGGGAAATCGCGACTCAACCGGATTGGGCCGATCGCGCCATTGCTAGCATAACAACCAAACGAGTATTTCTGACGATCGACCTAGACGGCATCGATCCAACATTAATACCAGGAGTTGGCACTCCGGAACCAGGTGGGTTAAATTGGTATTCGCTCACCGGATTTTTGCGCCGCGTATTCGAGTCCTACGAAGTAATCGGCTGTGACATCATGGAACTAGCACCTGTTGTAGATTCTGTAGTCTCAGAATTTACCGCCGCCAAACTAACATACAAAATGATTGGATATCAAGCTCTGGCGAAAGGTTGGCTAAAGCAAGACGAGGAATAAATCGCCAAGTCCGAATTCAAATAGGCTGTTAGTCAGGCTATAATTAAGTTCAACAGTTGTAGGGGCAGTGCCCCCGTGCCTGCCCTATAGAGTTGGCCGAAGGAGAGCTACCTCTACCCAGGAGTCCGAGTATTGGAGTAATGAATAGTCCGATCTTAATTTGTCCTTCAAAGACGGGCGGGCTTTCAACCAATTCTTTCTGGTAAAGTCCAAAAACAACCTATTTGATTCGCACCGATCCTTTCATCTTTCAACTTGGAAAATACTGCTCCTCACCTCCTGAAAAAATGAGTTTAATCAGCGAAACAACAGGTACTCCCATTAACGGCTACGCTCCCGATTTTGAACTTCCGGGAGTTGACGAAGACGTTCACCATTTATCTCGATATTTAGAAAAATTTCGAGCGATAGCGGTGATATTTATGTGCAATCAGTCTCCCTGCGTCGAGTTGTATCTCAATCGCCTCAAACAACTGCAAGCAGATTTTCAAGATAGAGACGTTACTTTAATCGGGATTAATGCTAATGATGCCAACCAACATCCCGACGAAAATTTTGAAAATATGAAAATTTTTGCAGCCAACAATCAACTCAACTTCCCGTACATCCGAGATATGGCTCAAGATGTGGCTGAGAGTTTTGGGGCTTCTCATACGCCGGAGGTTTTTTTGTTAGACCAAGACGGCAGATTGCGCTATAAAGGTTTAATAGACGACAACGCCGACAATTCAGAAGCGGTGCAATTTTCTTATTTGCGAAGTGCGATCGACCAATTGCTGAATGACCAACCGATAGAACCTTCGAGTACAGAGGCGATCGGTTGTACTCTCAAATGGCGAGCATAGACGGCGGTTGAAACCGCCAGAAAGTCAAACATAGACGGCGGTTGAAACCGCTTCTACACAAACATAGACGGCGGTTGAAACCGCTCCTACACAAACGATGTCCGCCGGACGCCGACTGAAGAAGATAACGTATTTTAACCGCTCTTCAACCCGCTTGGCATGGGTTTCGTCTGTATAGACGCGGTTTCAACCGCCCGGTCTTATATTTCTGATGAATTCAAAAAAAACTCCTATTCTCAATTTAATTATTGCAGCAATTGTGGCGATCGCACTGCTGATTAATTGGACTCCCGCCACAGCGCAGCAGCGAACATCTTTAACCGTATCCGCTGCCATCAGCCTCTCGCCAGCCTTAACAGAAATCAAAACAGTATATCAAAGCAGCAATCCCAATGTGAATATTACCTATAATTTTGGTGCTTCCGGCGCCCTAGCCCAGCAAATTCAGCAAGGAGCCCCGGTAGATGTGTTTTTCAGCGCCGCTACCAAACAAATGGATGCTTTGCAGCAAGCTAATTTGCTCCTCAACCAGACACGACGCAACCTCCTGACAAATCGCCTGGTATTGATTGCACCCAAAAATAGCGCTGTTTTGAGCGATTTTAAACAGTTGGCGGATGCCAAAATCAAGAAAATTGCGATCGGCGAACCCAACAGCGTCCCCGTCGGACAATACGCCCAGGAAATGCTAGCTAAACTAGGATTGTGGCAGCAAATTAAGCCAAAATTAGTGCTAGGAAATAACGTCCGTCAAGTGCTGACATTTGTCGAAAGCAGAAACGTTGATGCTGGCATAGTCTACGCCACTGACGGCAAAACATCCGACAAAGTAACTGTACAGCTAACAGCGGCCGCAAATTTGCACTCGCCCATCGTTTATCCCCTAGCAGTTATCAGAAACAGCCGCCATCCCGCAGCCGCCAAAACCTTTGTTGAGTTCTTGGCGGGCGATCGCGCTAAAATAGTATTTCAGAAATACGGATTCGGTTTAGCTCGTTAATTAGCTAAGATTAAGACGGCGGTTGAAACCGCGTCTTGTCAAACGAAGTCCGAGCTCAGAGGGACTGAATAAAATAACATAATTTTAACAGCTTGTTCTTCAACCCACGGAGGTGGGTTTTGTCTGTATAGACGCGGTTTCAACCGCCCGGTTTTATTAATCCCAAATATGGAATTCGACTTATCTCCATTGTGGATATCCCTGAAAACATCAGCCATCGCCACATTCTTTACCTTCTTTCTCGGAATCGCCGCCGCCCGCTGGATGCTTTCAACCCGCATCCGAGGTAAAGCCTTGATTGAAGGCATTTTCATCTCTCCCTTAGTTTTGCCGCCCACAGTCGTCGGATTTTTGTTGCTGCTGCTGTTTGGGAGAAATAGTGCGATCGGTCAATTTTTGCTAAAATTCGACTTAACAATCATCTTCACTTGGCAAGCCGCCGTAATTACAGCCACAGTCGTATCATTTCCCCTGATGTACAAAACTGCTTTGGGATCTTTTGAGCAAATTGATACCAACCTTCTCAATGCAGCCCGCACTTTAGGTGCTTCCGAATGGACAGTTTTTTGGCGGATTATGCTACCGCTAGCATGGCCGGGAATTTTAGCAGGAACTATTCTCGCATTTGCCCGCGCTTTGGGTGAATTCGGCGCGACTTTGATGTTAGCTGGGAATATTCCCGGACAAACTCAAACTATCCCGATGGCAATTTATTTTGCTGTGGAATCTGGGGATATGAGGCAAGCTGCTATTTGGGTTTTGATTATTCTTTGTCTAGCTTTTAGCGTGCTTACAGCTGTTAATTATTGGACTGATTTACAAAAAAAATCTCCCCAACCAAATCCTAAATATCGCCATCGTAAGTTAATTATAAACGGGGTTCAGGCTTCTAACCTGGACGGGCAAGATGCCCATCCCACAACTTATTTACATTTTCCAGATAAACCGCAATCTAATGTTGCTAAATTGGCTAATTATGGTGGCACAAATAAAAAAAATAATCAACCGGGAACAGGACTTTTTCTAAACATCTTTAAACCTCTTTCTGGCTTTGCATTAAATGTCGGTTTCGATATCGGGCAGGAAGTGCTGGGAATTTTGGGCGCGTCGGGTTCGGGCAAGAGTATGACTCTGCGCTGCATCGCAGGTTTGGAAACTCCAACTAGCGGTAAAATTGCAGTCAACGGTAAGGTTTTATTCGACTCAGTACAGGGCATTAATGTACCTTCTAAAGACCGTCATATCGGTTTTTTGTTTCAAAACTATGCTTTGTTTCCGCACTTGACTGTGGCTGAAAATATTGCCTTTGGCTTGCAGCATTTATCTGCAAGCGAGCAACAACTTCGAGTCAAGGAACAACTAATTTCGGTGCAAATGTCGGGACTGGAAAATCGCTATCCGCAGGAACTTTCGGGCGGCCAGCAGCAGCGGGTGGCTTTGGCGAGGGCGATCGCAAGTTCGCCGGCTTTGCTGTTGTTAGATGAACCTTTTTCGGCTTTGGATACGCACTTGCGGAGTCAACTGGAACGGGAGTTAATGCAGACTTTGGCTAATTATCGAGGCATTACCTTGTTTGTCAGTCACAATTTAGAGGAGGTTTACCGGGTGTGCGAGAATCTGTTGGTTTTGGCTGATGGAAGTGCGATCGCCTTTGATACCAAACAGAACATTTTCGATCGCCCGCGCAACTTCACCGTCGCCCAGTTGACGGGCTGTAAGAACTTTTGTGCTGCTAAACCTGTTGCTGAAACTGTCGTGGAGGCGATCGACTGGGGCTGCGATCTGACTGTCGCGGAGCCAATTCCCAAATCTCTAGTTTCTGTAGGAATTCGGGCTCATCAAATCAGTTTTGTCAGCGCGTGCGATCGCGAAAATACATTTCCTTGTTGGATCGCCTCAACGGTGGAAACTCCGCACCGGGTGACATTATATCTCAAGTTGCACTCGCCTCCCCACGATTCCCAAGATTATCACTTGCAAGCTGAAGTTTTCAAGGAAAAGTGGCGGGCAATTAAAGACAATCCTTTTCCCTGGTATGTTCATTTGGAGCCAATTAGGTTAATATTAATGGAGGCATGAGTTAACAGCAAGAGACAGTCATATTATGTCCAATAAATTGTCCCTCAAAAAGGTTCGTAGTGAGGACTTTAGTCCTCAGAGGACTGAAGTCCTCACTACGAACCCTTTAGGTGGCGGTAATATAAGGAGATAATATTAACCGTTAATGGTTAACTATAAACAACTAATTTCATCTACTCCAAACATTAAACCATGACAGACAAAGTTAAGAAAACCGATGCCGAATGGCAACAGCAACTCACGCCCGAACAGTTCAAAGTCACCAGAAAAAAGGGAACCGAAAGAGCTTTTAGCGGCGAATATCACGACAACAAAAAGCCCGGAACTTATAAGTGCATTTGCTGCGGCACCGAACTGTTTACATCAGAAACAAAATACGATTCCGGTACCGGTTGGCCGAGTTTCTACGCTCCCATTAAAGAAGAAAATGTCAGGAATGAGGCGGATAATGCCTTGTTCATGCGCCGTACTGAGGTACTGTGTGCTGTTTGTGACGCTCATCTCGGGCACGTATTCAACGATGGGCCCAGGCCAACCGGTCAGCGTTACTGCATGAATTCTGCTGCTCTTGATTTCGTTCCCAAGGAATAAATTCCGCCAACAGATACTGCTAAGTTCTCACCAAAGTATTCTGGAACAAGCCCAAAAGCCTGTTCCAGGCAATTTTATGTTCAAAATGCACCCGTGCTGCTATCTTATGGTGGAGGCAAACAGAAGTAAAAAAATAGTGGCGGCATGGGGATGGTTTATCAGCGGGTTTTGCTGAAGCTCAGCGGTGAGGCGCTGATGGGTAGCTTGGGCTACGGTATCGATCCGGTAGTCGTTGGGTCGATCGCCCAGGAAGTGGCCAAAGTCGTTTCCGAAGGCATTCAAATCGCGATCGTTGTCGGCGGCGGCAATATTTTTCGCGGCGTGAAAGCTGCTTCCGCAGGGATGGATCGGGCAACAGCCGACTATGTGGGCATGATTGCTACGGTAATGAATGCTATCACTTTGCAGGATGCACTGGAACAAGCAGGAGTGCCAACAAGGGTACAATCGGCGATCGCCATGCAAGAAGTAGCTGAACCCTACATTCGGCGGCGCGCCATTCGTCACTTGGAAAAAAAACGGGTAGTGATTTTTGGTGCCGGTTCTGGCAATCCTTTTTTTACTACTGATACTACAGCCGCATTGCGGGCGGCTGAAATTGATGCAGAGGTGATTTTTAAAGCGACGAAGGTAGATGGGGTGTACGATTCTGACCCCCACGTCAACCCAGACGCACGCAGGTATCAAACCCTCACCTACGCCCACGTCTTGAACCAAGACTTGCGGGTGATGGACAGTACCGCGATCGCCCTGTGCAAAGAAAATAATATTCCTATTATGGTATTTGACCTCTCGGTATCGGGCAACATCTACCGAGCCGTAATGGGAGAATCTATTGGAACTCTTGTCGGAGGATTTTGTGAAGTTAGCTGAAGCTGAAGATCATATGCAAAAGGCAGTTGAGGCTACTCAACGGTCTTTTAATACTATCAGGACGGGACGCGCCAACGCCTCCCTCCTCGATCGAGTCATGGTAGATTATTACGGAACTCCAACTCCGATCAAATCCCTTGCCAATATCGGCACCCCGGATGCGACAACGATCAACATTCAACCGTTCGATCGCACAGCGCTTACCTCAATCGAAAAAGCAATTTCCCTGTCCGATGTAGGCCTCGTACCTAACAACGACGGTTCAGTTATTCGCTTGAACATTCCACCGCTTACCAGCGAAAGACGCCAAGAATTTGTCAAAATGGCCGCGAAGTTTGCCGAAGAAGGTAAAATCGCAATTCGCAATATCCGTCGCGATGCCGTTGACTCGATTCGCAAGCAAGAAAAAAGCAGCGATATCTCTAAAGATGAATCGCGAGACTTGCAAGATAAAATTCAAAAACTGACGGACAAGTACATTGCCAAAATAGAAGATGTTCTGGCATCGAAAGAGAAAGACATCACGACAGTCTAAGAATCAGTAGTGATTAGTTATTAGTGATTAGTGATTGGTTAGTAGTTACCAACTCAAATCCAACGAGCGATCGCAAATAACAAACAACTAATGACACTGACTAATAATATCATGTCCGCTCGATTACTATAGTAAAAAAGGTTCGTAGTGAGGACTTTAGTCCTTAGGAATCAAAGACTAAAGTCCTGACTACAAACCCGATCGCGGGCGGAGCGAAGCGGAGGGAATTGATCGGACATGATTACTAGGCATAAACTTTATTATATCTTCGATTCTGGAGATTTTCCACAGCCGAAAAATGGGAGTTTTTAGGGCTAATCGTTCCTTGAACCCCAGCAGAGCTAAAGCTAAAGGAGTTGTGTCACGGGGCTATACAGATATTTTTTAAATCCAGTAACCATTTAGGGAATTATGTTAATTATGGCGATCGCACCTTTACCTAAAAATTAACTGGTATAACGTATTGAATCTGCAAAAAATCTGGCTCAAACATCGAGTTTTTCAGGCTTCTGCGATCTTAGGATTGGGTTTGCTATTAACGATCGCCCTTTCGCTTTCTTTTGGTGCAGTACCGATGAGTACAACTCAATTGTGGCAAGCATTTCTGCACCAAGGCGATACAGTTAATCAAACTATTTTCTGGGAATTGCGTTTGCCCAGAATAGTCGCATCGCTGACAGTAGGTGCAGCTTTGGGAATGTCAGGAGCATTGCTGCAAGGTTTGCTCCGTAACGGATTGGCAGATCCTTTTGTATTAGGAATTTCGGCGGGTGCGGGGTTGGTTGCGATCGCAATGCTAACTTTGGGAGTATTGCAAAGTTGGGTGCCTTTGGCGGCTTGGGTTGGTGCAATTTTAACTTCGATGTTAGTCTATTTTTTGGGACGGACTAAAACGGGGCTTTCTGTGGAACGTTTGATTTTAGCTGGTGTTGCTGTCAGTGCTTTATTTGGTTCGATTCAAACGACGCTGATTTTGTTAGCTGAAGACAGCAGAGTGCAAGCAGCCTTAAATTGGTTAATTGGTAGTTTAAACGGGCGTGGTTGGTCTGATGTGCAGCTTGTTTCACCTTATATTTTGGTGGCTTTGCTGTTAGGATGTTTTATGGCTCGTGGATTAAATTTGTTGGCTTTGGGTGATGATTTGGCTGTTGGTTTGGGGGTTTCGCTGGTGCGATCGCGCTTATTGATTGGAGGTATTGCCACTTTGCTAGCTGCGAGTGCTGTCAGCATCGGCGGATTGATTGGTTTTGTGGGATTGGTGGTGCCTCATGGGGTACGTTTGTTGGTTGGTAATGATTATCGGTTTGTGTTGCCAATGAGTGCGATCGGTGGTGCTTGGGTGTTGACTTTTGCCGATTTTTTGGCTCGTTTGGGTGCGGTAGAATTGCCTGTGGGTACGGTGACAGCTTTGTTGGGTTCTCCGCTATTTGTTTGGCTGCTTTATCGGCGTTCTAGTTATTAGTCATTAGTCATTAGTCATTAATCATTAGTCATTAGTTAATTGTCATTTGTTAACTGTCAACAATGCCCAATGCCAATGCCCGATAACCAATTCCCAATTCCTAATTACCCATTACGAAAATAGAATGTCTTTAGAAATTCAAGATTTAACTGGAGGCTACGGCGAAATTGCGATCGCCCACAATATCACTTTATCTTTGCAACCTGGCGAGTGGCTGAGTCTGATCGGTGCGAACGGTTCCGGTAAGTCTACTTTCTTAAAATTAGTTAGCCGCATCCTCACTCCACAGCAAGGAAGTGTATTGCTCGACGGCAAAGCCATTCATACTGAATCTGCTGCGATTGTCGCTCAAAAATTAGCGATTTTGCCGTAACAGCAAACAGTACCAGAAGGTTTGACAGTTCGACAATTAGTCAGTTTGGGACGCGCTCCCCATCAGGATTGGTGGCAGTGGGAATTGAGTAAAGAAGATGTCCAAAAGGTGGAACTTGCGATCGATCAAACAGGGATTGACGAATTTCGCGATCGCCCCGTCGAACAACTCTCAGGAGGCGAACGCCAGCGAGCTTTCCTCGCCTTAGCCTTGGCTCAAAATCCGCAAGTTTTGCTATTAGATGAGCCGACAACTTATCTAGATATTTGCTATCAATTGCAATTGCTAGAATTACTTAAAAAACTAAATATAGAACAAAGGTTGACGATTGTTACAGTGCTGCACGAAATTAATTTAGCTGCCAGGTATAGTTCGCGAATTGCTATGCTAAATAAAGGCAAACTTTTTTGTATAGGAACTCCCGCCCAAGTTTTAACTCCTGATAATTTATCTCAAACTTTTGGTGTGGAAGCTATTATTTTAGAAACTTCAGTAGGATTGCAGATTTGTGCGATCGCCCCTGTATCTCATAGCTAGTTGGTAGAGGGGTACGCACGCAGGGCTGTTTCATTCTCTTGTAGGGGCGGTGCCCCCGTGCCCGCCCCAATCTCTGAAACACCGACCAAATCCTGGATGGGGAGGGTAGGCACGGGGGCACTACCCTTACAAAACCCAGGTTTACACGAGCAGACTATTGACATATTAAGTCATTAAGCGCTAAGGTGCGATCGAGCTTCCCATCAATTTCGTCTCAACTCCGGCTCAACTCCCTACAACTCCAGCCTAAATCATGTACAAAACTTTGTTCGATCGCACCGCAATCCTATTGCTGAGTTTAGCATTTACCGCTTGCTCCGCCGCCACTTCACCCCAAACCCAGCAATCAAATCCTGTACTTTCACCGCCCGCCAATCAATCGGAAATAACTAACACCGAATCAGCACAAAAAGTCGTAGCCTTAACACCTTTAACCGCCGATATTATCCATCAACTAGACAAAAACAAACTTGTAGGAATTCCCGGTAGCAAGTTAGTTAGCAGCAACCCCAAATTTACCGAAATTACTACCGTAACTGCCGATCGCACTCCGCCCAACTTAGAAAAAATTATCGCATTAAAACCCGATTTAGTCGTAGGTGCGGCGGGATTTCACGACAAAGCAATGGAAAAATTGCAGCAGCTTGGAATCAAAACTTTGTTAACTCAAGTTGATAGCTGGAAATCCTTAGAAGAGTTAACCACAACCCTAGCTAAATCTCTCAATGCCAATCCCGAACCGCTTTTGAAACGCTACCAAACTTTTTTAGCCGACATCCCAAATCAAAACCCTGCAACTTTGGTTTTGGTAAGCAGACAACCGATTTTATCGCCAAATCAAAGCAGTTGGGCTGGAGACTTGCTGAGCAAGTTCAACGTCAAAAATGTCGCGGCGCAATTGCAAGGAGATAGCCCGATGCGCGGCTACGTAACACTTTCAGCCGAAAAAGTTTTAGAAGCCAATCCCGAAGTCATCATTGTAGTCGATCGCGAAAAGGGAATGCTAGACAAGTTTAAATCTGACTCATTTTGGAAGCAGCTAAAAGCCACCAAAAATAATCAAGTCTACGTTTTTGACTACTACGGAATTGTCAACCCAGGCAGCATTGAAAAAATCGACAAAGCAACAGCTAAACTCAAACAAGTCATTGCCAAAAAGTAGAATTTTCCCCATAATTTACAGAAAAAAGTCATGACTAAAACCAAAGTTGAACTAGGAACAGTCCAAGAAACCCTACTACTTACCCTATGGGCAAGGGCAGTCGAAGCCACCAAAGCAGACCCAATTTTGAGAGATCCAAAATCTCAAGAAATTCTCGAACAAATTGACTATGATTTCTCTAAACTTGAGGAAGCCAAAGGCACACAAGTAGCCGTTTGCCTGCGCGGACTAATGTATGATGACTGGGTTAAATCTTTTCTTCAAGAAAACCCCAGCGGTACGATTGTCGAGATTGGATGTGGCTTAAACACTCGTTTTGAAAGACTTGATAACGGTCAAGTGCGGTGGTTTGATTTGGATATGCCCGACTCGATCGCAGTCCGAGAAAAATACTTTTCGGAGACAGAAAGACGCAAATTAATTGCATCTTCTGTACTAGATGATAGTTGGGTTGATGCAGTAAAAGCAGTCGGTTCGGGCCCGATTATGTTTGTGGCAGAAGGAGTGTTGATGTATTTTACTGAGGCGCAGGTAAAGCAGCTATTAGCTTTGTTAGTCAAGAACTTTCCCGGCTGTTACTTTGTGTTTGATTCGATGTCGCCTTTTATGGTGAAAAATCAGAAGCAACACGACGCAATCAAACTTTATTCTGCCAAGTTTGATTGGGGAATTAAAGACATTAAAGATATCGAAAAATGGGATAATCGCTACCAAGTCACGGAAGTTAAATTCATGAGAGATGCACCTGCGAAGTATTACCAGCGGATGGGTTTATTCAATCGGTTGATTTTCTCAATTCCTCCTTTTAAAAATATGTATCAGTTAAATCTTACAAAGTTGGGATAAACTCACATTTTGCACCACCCTTCTCAACAACAGGCTTTCCGGCCTGTTCCACAAAAGATAAATTTTCTTGTGGAACAGGCCGGAAAGCCTGTTCATAAAAGGCTTGGTGAGAATGGTGCAAGATCTCAGGATAAACTCACATTTTGCACCATTCTCAATAACGCTGCTCAAAGCCCGCTCCACAAATATTCATTTTCTTGTGTGGTGGGCTTTGAGCAGCGCCCATAAAGGGCTAATTGACATTGGTGCCTAATCTAGGATAGGCAGGCGAGAACGCGAAACCTGGTACTATGTATCTAAACGCCCAAAAGATCGGCCCTGGCTGCTATAAGTAGTAGACATCTCCCATAATTGTTGTGGAACAGGCAGGATTCCTATTTTTGACTGTTTTTTGCAAAATGTCTAGTGTGTCAAACTACTCTTTGTGTAAGTTCTATGAATATTAAATATTTAATCTAAAATCTAAAATCGAATGATAATTTATTTTTATAAAGTAGAGGATCCTTACGGCTGCTTTTCCAATTTTTCACTACACGACATTTGCTTGTACGGTCAAGATTGGTTGACTGTGGAACATTACTATCAAGCCCAAAAATTTGTCGGTAGCGCTGATGAAAGATTAGTGGCCGCAATTCAATCCGTACCAACTCCTCAGGAAGCAGCCAAATTAGGTCGCGATCCAAACCACCAAATGCGCCCTGATTGGGAAGCGGTAAAAATTCCCATTATGCGCGAGGCAGTTTTAACTAAGTTTCTCACTCATTCAGACATTCAAGCTATTCTCCTCGCCACAGGGGATCGAGTGATTGTGGAGGATTCGCCAACAGATTACTACTGGGGGTGCGGCTGCGATGGAACGGGCCAAAATCATTTGGGTAAAATTCTGATGAGCGTGCGAAGCGAAATTAGTCAGCGCCCGGGGCCAGATCAAAACTCACATTAATCTATCATTATATGAAGTTATACAAACTAATGTCAACTTATCCTAAAAATAAATAATTCTGAGACTAAAAATTCAATATTGCAAGAAATTGATAAGAGGATTAAAATAATAATTATCATTTGGTTAAGTCGCCCTGTCTGTTGAAGGCAAGGAATACACCTCAGCGATCGCCGATTTTTGTTCTTCAGGGTGCCACAGGGGATACACGGTCGTCACTAAGCAGTACGCCACGGATTAATAGTAAAGCTCGGTTTAGTCAAAAACTCAGCCTCATAAAGTTGAGTTCGATCGCGAATGTAGATCAAAACTTCTTATTATCATTCCATAATTGCCAAAGGAGATTTATGCAAATCACAGAAAATACGCAAGAATTACATCATAAACTAGACAAAGAAGTTTTGGTAAGGCGAATCACAGAACGCATCCGCCAATCTCTAGAATTAGAAGATATTTTAACCAGTACAGTAGCAGAAGTGCGGTCTTTTCTGAAAACAGATCGCATTATGATCTACAGGTTTAGTGCCGACGGCTGCGGAGAAGTTGTTGCCGAATCAATTAATAATATATATCTCCCTTCCTTGAAAGGTCTCCATTTTCCAGTAGACGACATTCCTCCCAGCGCGCGGGAGATGTATGTCCGTATGCGCCAGCGGACAATAGTAGATGTTAACTCCGAGACGATCGCCCTGAGTCCCGTTGATGCTGCGGATACCGGTCAACCTTTAGTAAATGAAGAAATCCACTATCGCTCCCTCGATCCTTGCCACAAAGCTTACTTGATGGCAATGGGAGTCCAATCTTCCTTAGTCGTGCCAATTTTGCACCACAGGAGTGTGTCGCAACAGAACAAAACAGAGATCTGCGAGGCCCCCGCCTGCGTAAGTAGATGCGAGCCTGGAAGCGATCGCCAAACTCACATCGAACTGTGGGGACTGTTAGTGGCTCACCACTCCTCCCCCCGCAATATTTCATCCACAGATTTAGAAGTAGTTCAGCTCGTAGCAGATCAATTGTCGATCGCCATCGGCCACTCGCTCCTGCTCCAAAAAACCCGCTCTCAAGCATCTCGGGAAGCCACCGTCAGTCGCGTCGCAGCCCTGTTGTACGGTCAGATCGACATTCAACTACAACAGGCTTTAGAAGCCACTGTCACTGCTTTGGGGGGGAGCGGCGGCCGACTTTATCTCAACCCCCGGAAAATCAACAGCGAACAGTTACCGGTTCCCCAGATCGATCGAAGATTTCCCATTGCCCCTACTGCGATCGATGCTACCTTTGAACTGTTCGTCACAGGGACTCAACCGACACTTCCCAATTGGGAAACAGTCAGCGCGATCGAAGCTCATCCCCTCTGGCAACAATGGCTGATCGCAGGATTGAAAAATACCCCCGATTTTCCCAAATTCCCAATTCCCAATTCCCAATTCTCAGCTTGGATAATTACAGACTTATACAAAGAATCTCTATTTAGAGTGTTAGTTCCTGCTTTCCAAGGAACTCAAATTCGGGGTTTGCTGGTAATTCCCCTCCACTACCAACAACAAGTAGTTGGCTGTTTGACCGTTTTTCGCAATGAAATTGATACCGAAAAAATGTGGGCGGGGCGCTTTGACAGCAGTGTTGCACAAATCCTTCCCAGACAATCCTTTGAAGTCTGGCGAGAAATCAAAAAAGGTCAGTCGCCCGAGTGGAAATGGGAGGAGATCGAGCAAGCTTTAGCGATAGGGAGCCAATTTTGTTCGGCAATTGGGCAGTACCTTCTTCATAAAGAAGTGCAAGCCCTGAATGCCAACTTAGAACGCCAAGTTCAAGAGCGTACCGCCCAATTGCAAAAATCCTTAGAGTTTGCCCAAGTATTGACGCGAGTCAGAGACCAAATTCGCAGCACCTTGGATTTAAAGACGATACTGCAAACTATTGTGCGGGAAGTGAGAGTTTTGTTAAATACCGATCGCACGGTAATCTACCAATTTGGCGAAGGCGAACACGGCGAGGTAGTTGTCGAAGCTATTCGCGGGCAGTGGCACTCAATTTTAGGTATCAAATCTCCACAGGAATGCTTTCCCGAAGACTCAAACTGCTTTTATCGATCGGGACGGATGCGAGCAATTAATGATATTGATACTGAGGATTTAACCCCCTGTCACCGCGAATTTTTGGAAAACTTGCAGGTGAAGGCAAGTTTAATTGTGCCGATGATCGGCAAAGATGCCGAATGTTGGGGGTTGCTGATTGCCCACGAGTGTTCTGGGCCGAGGGTTTGGCCAACTGCAGAACAAGAGTTACTGCAAAATTTGGCCTCTCAAGCTGCGATCGCCATTCATCAAGCAGAACTTTATCAAGAAAGTCTGAATGCAGCAGCAGCCGATCGAGCAAAAGCCGAACAACTAGCTAAAACCGTCACTGAACTGAACAATACCCAAGCCCAACTGATTCAAACCGAGAAAATGTCCAGTCTCGGACAACTGGTTGCCGGCGTCGCCCACGAAATCAATAACCCCGTTAACTTTATCTACGGCAATCTCTCCCACGCCACCGAATACAGCAAAGACTTGCTCTGCTTGGTGGAACTCTACCGCCAGCACTACCCCAATCCCAACCCAGAAATTAGCGAGTGTGCCGAAGCAATCGACATCGAATTTCTTGCCACAGATTTGCCAAAAATTTTGGGTTCCATGAAAGTAGGAGTTGAGCGCATCCGCCAGTTAGTTGTATCTTTACGCAATTTTTCCCGGCTCGATCAAGCTCAAAAGAAAGGCGTTGACATTCACGAAGGCATCGACAGTACCCTGTTGATTTTGCAGCACCGGATCAAAGCCAAGTCCGATCGCGATACCGTACAAATAATGAAAGAATACGGCAATTTGCCCTTAGTTGAATGCTATGCCAGCTCGCTCAATCAGGTATTTATGAATCTGATCGGCAATGCCATTGACGCCATAGAAATGGGACAAATAGATCGAGTTGCGAACGTTAACTCCCTAGTACCAAGTGCAGCCGTGACATATTTGAGTTCGCAACAACAGGATGTCAGAACAGTAGATATCAAGACCAAAACCGAGCATTTGATACCTGATTTGCCATCCCCTTGCATTCGGATTCGCACCGAATTAATTGATGAAAAAACAGTAAGAATTTGCATTGCAGACAACGGTCACGGCATCCCCAAAGAGTTAATTTCTCACATCTTTAATCCCTTTTTTACTACTAAACCCGTCGGTCGGGGGACGGGTTTAGGACTGTCTATCAGTTATCAAATTATAGTTGAGAAACACAAAGGGGTACTCAAGTGTGTTTCTGTACCCGGTGAGGGTACTGAGTTCTGGATCGAGATTCCGATCAATTAACTAGAACAACCTGAAAAACTGAATACCCAGAACCCCGACTTCTTTAAGAAATCGGGGTTCTAACATCGGACATCAAGAAATTATTTTATCTTCATCGCAGAGAGAGATAATTCGATTTACAAAAGATTTTAGCTCTGGACAATCTTTAATCGCAATCATCAGATCGTTTTACAAAAGATTTTAGCTCTGGACAATCTTTAATCGCAATCATCAGATCGTTGTTTTTCAAAATAGCCTTTCCATCACTCACTTTGTCATAGTCTTTTCTGCATTTTCCTGTTCTAAAAATTTTCTTAATCCAATAGGAAGGTGGCTTTTGATGATTCACTGTTTCAGGCAAACCGCTAGGAACAGAACGGTTGTGTTTCGCCAGCTTCTGGATAGTTGGCCAGTAGGGAAGAAGCCATGCTTCAAAATCATGTAATGCTGTGTGAGGATAGAAGTTTGGGTTGTTATCTACCCATGTCATCATTTTCTCTTTAGCATCATTGGCATCTTTAAAGTCCGGCTTTCCCGTATAAACGTCTGTAAGTGCAATTACAGCATTATAGCCATCATTATTGAGGAGATTTTCAACAATACGCTTGAGTTTCCCTTCCTTGGGAATTCCACCATCTTGTGGTATAAAGCGGAGTTTGGGCATTTTTTGTAAACGGCTTTGCAGAAACTCACGAAGCTTCTCTCTAAATGCCATTTCAGTAGCACCTTCAACCAAAATAGCAATTTTCATGGGCGGCCACCCATTATATTCATTGCCCAAAGCTGGTCAAGAGTATAGTCTTCTAACCATTTATCCAGATTAAAAGTGTCACCCCACCTCATTTTTGCCTCCCCTTCTTCCAAATCGCAGACCAAAACCTCGCTTGGATCGAGAAATCTGATGAGTCTATCTGAGTGTGTGGCAACTATCAGTTGAGTGTGTTTTGAAGCTTCTCTCATTAGATAAACTAAGTGTCTTAAGAGTTCCGGGTGTAGGCTAACTTCTGGTTCATCTAGCAACGTGACGGTTGTTAAAGTTTGACTTTGCAGCAGCGCAACCAACCAGAGGAAACGCAGCGTTCCTTCTGATAGCTCATGGACATAGAAAGGCTGAGGAAAATTCCTATCTGTCCAAGTCATAGACATAGTTCCTGCGGCAACCGGAGGAAAGTTTAATCGCTCGAAATCTGGAAAGGCAGCAGAAATGATATTTTCCACCATTTCAAAACGGTCACGATCGGTTTCCCGAAGGTCATAAAGACAGGAAACGAGGTTTTCACCGCTTGCTCCAGGCAACTTTGCAGGGCGCATTGCTTGAGGTAGACGAATTGGACTTTTCTCTGAAACATCGAGTGCTCCATAATATGTGCAAGAAGCAAGGCTCTTTCTCAGGTTCTCTGGTTCACTATACATTTTAGGAACTTGAGAAAGGGATGTTTCAAGAGGATTGTGTTCCCAAGTCGGTCTCACAAATCCTCTGCTTTCTTCTTGAGAATATTTAATATCCAAACCTTCTGATTCAATATACTTGAATGGTTCAGCTCTGTGGGGATTTCTCTGCTGTGTTAAAGATTCGTCTCTAACTTCATAAGATAAACCTTTGGGTGACAATGTTAAGCTGTACTTCAAAGGTTGTTCCTTTGGAACTTCCATTGAAATTTCAATTTCAAGTTCTTGTACTTTACCTCTTGTCACAATTTCATTCAAGCCGCCTTTAAGTTGCAATAAATTCTGTAAATTTCCACTTGCTGAAGCGGCTAGTATTGAAATAACATCTAAAAAAGAAGTTTTTCCCGATCCGTTTGCACCAATCATCACGATGAGATTTCTCATCTCAAGCTCAATATTTTGAAGACGCCGAAAACCCCTTACTGATATATTTTCAAATCTATTCATATTCCGTCCTTAAATAGTGAAACTAGCCTAGACACATATATCCAGACTAGGCTAAGTATATCTGCCTTAGATACTTTAGAGCGTCCCACGGACGCGGAGCACCCGTTATGAATAAAAGAAACTCTTTCTCCCCCTCTCCCCCTCTCCCCTTCTCCCCCTCTCCCCTGCGAGTTTCTTAGGAGGTTTAGTAAAGCCAGATGGGTTGATGAAACAGTCTGCATCGCTTGGGTTGGCGCAGCATGAAAAGTCGTTGGAGCAGGCCGTTCACAAGTCTTTAAGGTAAAACAAACTTGAGCAGCACAGAACCGAGCGAGCCCAGAAGACTCATAAAGTTGCCGCCCCCAGTGCGGGGTTCCGTTGGCTTTTGGCGGGCAACAATTGCTTCTCCTAGCTGCTTTGACAATTCCTGACCTTGGGGATTTCCTTGAGTGGCAAACAGTTGGTTTGCTTTTGCAGCATCTTGAGCGGCGCCGGCGAAGTCTCCCAAGTCAGCGCGGGACATACTGCGCGCAAAATAAACCGCAGCTATATCCGATTTCAGATTCAGAGCTTGATTGTAATAATCAATGGCGTTTCTGTAGTTTCCCGCTTGAGCCTCCAGCACTCCCAATCGGTAAAAGTCTTCTGCTGTGCCAATATTAGTTGGCATTCCTCTAACTCCCAGCAGTTGGGCGTTAGTTAAATTGGCGTCAGTTAAATTGGCGTTGCTGAGATAGGCGCTTCTCAAGTCAGCACCGCTGAGGTTTGCGCCCGTCAGGTTTGCACCCGTCAGGTTGACGCCAAACAAACTGGTGCCGCTAAGGTTTGCCCCGCTGAGATCGGCGCCAGTGAGGTTGGCTCGGCTGAGGTTAGCCATTCTCAAGTCAGCACCTTTGAGATTGGCTCCTGTTAAGTTGGCTAAAACCAGACCAGCGCTGCTGAGGTCGCAGTTTGGACACTGTCGGGTGGCTAGTAATTGTTGCGTGTGTTGAATGTTCTCGGCTCGTGCAGGGGCTAAAGGGGCGATCGCGCTCAGCAGCGTTGCAGCAGCCATGATTCTGAGTTTCATCTTAAGCATCCAAAATCCCAATTAATAACTCTAAAATAGCTTTTATCGCAGCAATTGAAAATCTAGATCGCAGACATTGCTAAATATTGCCAGATTCTCAGCTATCTATCCCAGATATCATACATTGAAATTCACGGTCTCACCAGAGTTTCAAATAAACATTTTGCTACCAATAAATTAGGGTGACAAAAAAATGTTACCCTTAGTATTGGTTCTCGCCAACCATAACATTGAAGACATAAATTAATCAATCGTGAACCGTACCGTCGGGCATCGTCGCACCCTTAAGATATACTCCGCTCAGGTTAACTTTTGTCAGGTTTGCTCCCAACAGGTTTGCCCCGCTTAAGTCTGAGGCACTTAAAATTGCTTCAGTCAAATCTGCCCTAATTAGGCTCGCTCCCATTAAGTCGGCTCCGCTGAGGTCTACTTTAGTTAAGTTGGCTCCAATTAAATCTGCTTCTGTGAGAACGGCCCTTCGCAAGTTTACTCCGTAAAGGTTTACTCCGTGCAAGTCTGTACGAGAGAGTGTTGCCCGAGATATGTTGGCTCCGATTAAACTTGCTTGGATCAGGGAAGCTCCACTTAAGTCTGCTTTGCTAAGATTTGCTCCCATCAACTCAGCTCGATACAGGTTAGCTTCAGCTAAAAGTGCTTCGGTGAAGTCGGCTCCTGCTAAGTCGGCTCTGCTCAAATTGATCTGGCACAAATTGGCTTTGCCAAAGTTGACTCTGCTGAGTTTGGCTTTGCTGAGATTGGAGCCAATCATGTCGGCTTCAGACAGATTGACTCCAATCAATTCTGCTTCGTAGAGGTAGACTTCGTGCAGGTAGACCCCACTAAAATTTCTTTCTCCTATTGCGTATAGCTTGAGCAATTCGTCAACGTTCATTTTGGCTTCTCTACACCTTTTAAAGGAACAATACTCTTCGCAAGCTGCTTGCACCGGATCTTCTGCCATTTTAGACTTGAGATGCTAAAAGATTTACGCCGAGTACAAGATTGCCCTAGACGGTTTGGGGAGGGTGAAGGACAAAACAAGATGCTTGTTCACCTGGGTAAAAATTTTTAACAAAAATATCAATATTATCGTACTTCCTAACTAAATCAAAGAATTCTCGCTGGAAAGTGCGATCGAGGCCATAACTTTTTATGGCTAGTTGAGGTTACTGAGTATTTGTGTGATAACGATCACTAATTAATGTTAGTAGTATCACATAGAAGCAACGTTTTCGATCACGACAGGCAGGCGAAAATAGCCGATAGTGGTACTGTGATGTTGAAAATTTGACAATCCCACGGTAGACGTGTTTTACTCAACTGGCGATCGAGCAAGTAATTTCACAGAGGCCTGCCCGCGTACCGTGAAAGTTGGTTGCACCGTCACTCGGCGCGATCCGCTTCGGCCCATCAGAGTGCTAATGTCTCAGGATTTCTCACAAAGGGAAAGCCAGAAATACACTTCTGGGAGCAGTAGAATCTGTGTCTAAATGTGCTTATAGCTAGCGTACAGACCAAGGTTATATGCTAGCTATAAATTGCCAAGACATTCGCAAAAATTACCAAAAAACACCAGGAAAACCATGATATATGTTTAACAAAAAGAGAATAAATGGTATTCCTTAAAAGTCAACTATTGCAGCTAATGTTGCGGTCGATCAGTTAACTGATATCAGTATTAGCAATGATGCTTGTGCCATCCAATACCAAACTGACTTATAAACCGGGTCTTTCACCAAAAGACGCGTTCCAGCCCTTGCTCCAGGTAAAAAAACAAGCTTCTGAGCATCTGAGTAAGTCCAGGCATGAAAAAGTTTAATTGAGATAGCTTGTCTATTCCTTTCTTGGCAAGCAAAAGGCGAGCATTTAGGAGGGGAGAAGATTTTTCTCCCCAGTCAAAAAAAACAATTGTATAGTGCGAATCCTCGTGAGGTAATTGATATGGCTGGAGTATGTAAACTTAGCATCACAGAGACCACAGAAGAACTAAAAAGCCTGTTAACCGAACAAAAAACGGCAAGCGGCTTTCAAAAAATTCAAGCACTTTACCTGTTCAAAATTTGTCACGTTAAGACAGTTAAAGAATTGGCAATGACGATCGGCGTAAACCGCATTACTGTGCAGCGGTGGCTGAGAAAGTACAGATCTGATGGACTTGAAGGACTCCTGGAAACCAAGCACAGCGGTGGCAGGAAGCCGGCGATTCCTCCTCTGGCCCGCGCTAGTTTGGCAATGCGCCTCAGCGATCCCCAAAAAGGCTTTAAAAGCTATGGAGAAATTCAAGAGTGGTTGCAGCAGGAATACAGCATAGACGCTTCCTATAAGGCCGTTTACGCAACAGTCAGATACCAGCTCAAAGGCAAGTTGACGAAAGTTTAGATAGACAGTTCATCCCAAGTCTGGTTAATCACCCTCCAATTGTTGATACTCAGAGTTTAAAGCTGTTGATGACTTTGGTTGTCACTAAAAACTCACTACTTCTTTTTGAACTAAGATCGCTCTCACCAACTGCCGATCGTATCAATTATCTGTTGTGCCGATTGGGTTGAGGGGGAAATATTTGATGGTTTTCCCTGGTTGGTGAAAGATTCTTAAGCAATGCGCCCGAACTCATAACTTGCAAGTTGTTGTCTGATTTGCAGGTTTTGTTATAGAAGAAGGAAGTTCGGCAACGGATGTAACGGATGTAAAAGATAGAAGGAAGAAGGAAGAGGGAAGAAGGAAGAGGGAAGAAGGAAGAGGGAAGAGGGAAGAGGGAAGAGGGAAGAGGGAAGAAGGAAGAGGGAAGAGGGAAGAAGTCATCAATAACGGCTTACCTCAGAATGAAAAGAAGGAATAAGGCAGCTTTTAGTTATCTATAGTCGCGAGAGACTTTTATTTGCAATTAATCCCATGAAGAAAGCGATCGCTCGCCAGAACTTCCTAACCCTCAGTCATCACATCAATAACGGCTTACCTCAGGATAAAAAGAAGGAAGAAGGCAGCCTTTAGTTATCGTCGCGAGAGACTTTTATTTGCAATTAATCGGATGAAGAAAGCGATCGCCAGAAATTCCTAACCATCTGATGGGGGGTGGTATATGTAAGAAAATGGCAGCGACTAAGGCAAAAACCGATCCAAAGCAGCTTTCAACTCTTCTATTTCGGTATCGATATTGCCTTCTTTAGCGGCCCTGGCAATGCACTGAGTTAAATGTTCGTCAAGAATGATTCTTGCTACGCGATCGAGCGCGCCTCGAACTGCTGCAACTTGCACGAGAACTTCGGGACAGGGACGGTTTTCTTGCACCATTGTTTTGATGCCCCGGACGTGTCCCTCAATCCGAGATAAGCGATTAACCAGCCGCCGCCTCGATTCTTCATCGTGATGGTGAGGGTGGACTGATTGATTGTCGTGATGGTGGTGGTGGGAATTTGAGGGTACGGATTTGTCAGTAGAAGTGTCAGATATAATCATCAGGGTTGTGCCATTTGAGATTTGAGATTTGAGATTTGAGATTTGAGATTGGGGATTTGGGAATAAGTTGTTCCGTAGTGGTTTAGAGCGCTGGACTACAGTTTAATTGTTTTTTTGAAACTGGTATTACTAGGGAAATTTTTCACGTTAGAATTGAGAATATGTTGAGTTTGTGCTGGCTCCAGACTCGTGTATTGTAGCTGTGTGAACGACCCAACACTCTACCCGAAGCGGGTAGAGTGTGGGCTTCCAAGTTCAAGGGCAACAGCCTCGGCGACAGTGGATTTTTGCCCATATCGTTTTGGTCTTACATTGCCTCCCTTGGCAGTAACGCTGGTTCCCAACGTCAATAACCGTAAGCCTTCATTTTTAATATTGATTGCCGCGTTAATGTCTCTGTCGTGTCGATTGCCACAGTGGGCACAGTCAAATTCACGCACAGATAGATCCATTTTTGGCAGCGACAGTAAAGTATTAGAACACAGATGAGATGATGGAAAAAATCGACATACTTCTAGATAGACCTTGCCTTCTGCTTCTGCCTTATATTTAAGCATGGTGCAGAATATTCCCCAGCCAGCATCACTGATAGATAAGGCAAGATTGTGATTTTTGACCATGTTCTTTACTGCCAGATTCTCGACCACAATCACTTGGTTTTCGTTAACTATCTTACGGGATAGTTTGTGTCGGAAATCTTCACGCACTCTAGCTATTTTTGCGTGGACTTTGGCTACAGCTAGTTTAGCCTTTCGTCGTCTGTTGGTAGTTCGATCCTTTTTTCTGGATAACTTACGCTGTTTGCGTTTGAGGTTACGTTCGTGCTTCTTCAAATGTCGAGGGTTCTGGTATTTCGAGCCATTAGATGTAACTACAAAGTCTAGTAAACCGAGGTCAATACCAATGGCTCTACCATCTTCATTAGCGACTGGGTTTTCTATACCATCATCCATCAGTAGGGAGGCGTAATAACGACCATCAGGCATTCTAGATACCGTCACAGTCCTTAATTTACCAACAAGAGCGCGATGAATTTTAGCCTCAACCACTCCAAGATTACCAGGGAATTTAATCTCAGTATCGCTCAGAATTTTAACGTTCTGAGGGTACTGCATTGATTGTCTACCTTGACGTTTCTTGAAGGTCGGATATCCTGTTCGGCCATCAAAGAAATTGATAAAAGCTTGGGACAGATTAAGTACAGAGGACTGGAGGCATTGCGAATAACACTCTTTGAGCCATTCATGCTCAGTCTTCCATACTGGAATCTGTTTCTTCATCATCAAAGCCGATATACCTTTCCCAGTCTCCTTATAGGTTTGGGACATGGTAGCCAGAGATTGATTCCACACCCATCGAACACAGCCAAAAGCCCCTGCCAAATGACTCTGCTGTTCTTGGGTAGGATAGATTCTGACTTTGACTGCTTTTAACACGATGCTTTTATCACAAAATGCTTACATATGATAACACAGATACAGACCAATCAAGGGATTTTGTTCGCCTGCTCATACACCCGCGCATCTCCCGCTGGCTGTGACGAGAGCGCCTTGTGCGCGGATGCAATCGGCGGACGATCGCGCATTCATCCCGTCGCTCACGGATTGTACAGGTAGAGCGCGGGGATGAATGCTGTTTCAGCTAAATATATTTAGGATCTTCATAGCGGGCGATTATTGAGTCCGATCGCACGCACGCCTTTACTAGAATAACTCAGACTACCCAAGATTGACGCTATGCGACTATTTAAGTTTTTTGGATCCGCACCCCGCACCGATCGCCCTTTCGCCCTCATTTTAGCAATGACGATCGCCCTCAGCGCTCTGTTCATCAATGCTGCATCCGTCTTGGCCGCTGGCAAAAATCAGCCCAACTGGCCCGAAGAGACAGAAACAGCCGTGCAGAAAGTACCTTTGAGTTCCAGGGCAACTTCCCAAAATCCGCAAATGCTGGCACTGCGGAGTCCGGAACTCCCGGCGCAGGTGGCAGCAGATACCAACAGTTTTGTGACGGCGGCAGTCGATCGAGTCGGGCCTGCTGTTGTCCGGATTGATACCGAGCGCACTGTCAGCCGCAACCTCGACCCCTTAATGGAAGACCCCTTCTTCCGCAGATTTTTGGGAGAAGATTTGCGGAGCATGACGCCCAGACAAGAACGCTTGCGGGGTCAAGGTTCTGGCTTCATCATTGACAAAAACGGGATTGTGTTAACCAATGCTCACGTGGTAGATAAAGCCGATCGAGTAACTGTCACCTTAAATGACGGCCGGACTTTTCCAGGAGAAGTCCAAGGTACTGACGAAGTAACAGATTTGGCTGTTGTTAAAATTAATACCAAAGGTGTTAACTTGCCCGTGGCACCACTGGGAGACTCCGATGCGGTGAAAGTGGGTGATTGGGCGATCGCCGTGGGAAACCCCCTCGGATTTGACAATACCGTCACTTTAGGCATTATTAGCACTTTGAAGCGATCGAGCGCAGCCGTCGGCATTCCCGACAAACGTCTCGATTTCATTCAAACAGACGCCGCCATCAATCCCGGCAATTCCGGCGGGCCGCTGTTAAACAGCAGAGGAGAAGTGATTGGCATCAACACGGCGATTCGGGCGGATGCAATGGGTATTGGGTTCGCAATCCCGATCGACAAAGCCAAGGCCATCTACGCCCAGTTAGCCAAGGGAGAACAAGTCAGCCATCCGTTTTTGGGGATTCAGATGATTGCTTTGACTCCGGAAATGGCCAGAGAGAATAATTCTGACCCCAATGCTCCTTTGATTGTGCCGGAAGTTACAGGGGTACTGGTGATGCGAGTTGTGCCCAATACGCCGGCCCAGAAAGCGGGGGTTCGCAAGGGAGATGTCATCCTTCAAATTGAGGGCGAGAAAGTGACTCAACCCGAACAATTGCAAAATTTGGTGGAAAATAGTCAAATCGGTCAAATTTTGAAACTGAAAGTGCGGCGGGGTTCTCTGACGAAAGATGTTGCTGTTCAAACTGCTCAATTGAGAGATTTTTAGAGCAGAAAGGGAAGGGGGAGGAATTGTTAAAAAACCTCCTCCTTGTTTCTTTTTTATCTGAATTGATTTGATTCAGTAGTGCGATCGTTTGAATGGTCGCATTTTTTAAGCAAAAAAATGATAGTATATTTTAAAATAGTATTACAGTCCAAACAATGAATAAAAATCCAATTTTTAATTCGCAAAAAAGTCAAGTTCTTGAGGCACTAAAGCAGGATTATTTTCAAATGACCCCGCAGCTTCAGAGGAACTGGACACCACAGCAACATGAAAAAAATCGATTGAGCCGTTCTTTGGCTGCATTTGCGATCGCCAATCTTGCCGATATTACCCCAACTCAAGCGGCTAACTCAATTATTAATGGGGAAAATGACAACGGGATTGATGCCATTTATTTCGATCGCATGAAAAATTTGCTTTTGTTGGTGCAGGCTAAGGCGGGAAATGCTCCAAATATGGGTGATAATAAAAAATTTTGTGATGGGATTAGAGATTTAGTCCATGAACGTTTTCAGAAATTTAATGATGGCTTTACGCGATTGCAGCAAGATGTTGAAGATGCTTTAAATACTAACGGGGTAAAAATAGTTGGCTGTAATATATATCTCGATGAAAGCCTGAGTTCTCATGTGATTGCAGATCTTAATCAGTTAGAAACTGAACTGAATCAGTTCGATCGACGTTTTGAATGGCGAGATTTAAATATTGGCATAACACATGGTTGGTTGACAGCCAAACAAGCCATCGCCCCTATTGATGTAGTCTTGACGTTGGAAAACTGGCATTGTTTAGATCTGCCGCGTAGGGCATTTTATGGATTGGTTAAAGCTTCTGAACTTGCATCTTTATATCAACAGCATAATAAGTCACTGTTCGAGAAAAATATCCGCTATTACCTGGGTACGGAAGATGTTAACTTAGCGATTGCGGAAACTGTCAAAGAGCAACCATCTGAACTATTTTATCTCAACAATGGTCTGACGATTACTTGTTCGGCAATTAGTTTGCCTTCGGGACACAAACAGGAATCAACTCAATTTACTTTAAGAGGTTTTTCCGTCGTGAATGGGGCGCAAACGGTAGGAGCTATCGCTTCTGTTTACAATGCTAATGGTTCAATATCTGCCGATGCCAAATTATTAGTTACAATTATTGAGTTGGGGACGGAAACCGATAATATTGGCAAAAAGATTACTGGGGCAAGGAATAGGCAAAATGCTGTGCGCGATGTTTATTTTGCCGCCTTAGATCCCAATCAAGAACGTTTGCGACAGGAATGTATGGTATCAAATATTGTCTATGAATATCGACCATCAGCGGAGCGCAATCAGCATGCAATTACGATTGAACAAGCGGCAATTGCTCTTGCTTGTTTTAGCGGTAATACGGAAATATTGGTGGGCAGCAAAGAGAGAAATTAGTCAGCTTTATAAGCATTATTATGTTATACTGTTTAATGATGGTATTTCAGGAGTTACGCTTTGTCGTTATGTGCGAATATTTCAATGTCTGGATAATTTTTTTTTCGGATTCAGAAAATGCTGCAACAGGTCAACAAAAGAAGTTTTATAAGCACGGTAGATTTTTATTCTGGATATTTTCGCAAGACGCAATAAACCTTTGCTGAATAAGCATGAAGTTGGTTTGTCTGAGGATGATAAAATCGAACTTTCCCGAATAGGGTTAGAGATTGCTGAGATTGTTTACACTGTTGCTGAATCTAGATTTGCTAGTGACAATAAGGGATATCTTGCTATTTTTAGAAATATCACAGATGTTAATCCTTTAACGAATGAGGTGATGCAGGAGTTAGAACGCAGGGATGCTCAGACTGAAAATCCGAATATACCTACAGTTTAACTTTTTATTTTGAGATAGATATTAATTATGAATAAGAAGCAGAGACTAGAATTAACCTGGATTGGTAAGGATATTCGCCCCAAGCTGGAGCCGCGAATTTTGCTGGAAGATCCAGAGATGTCTTATCATGCGGCGCATCAGGTGAGTGAAAATGATATTTTTGATAATCGCTTGATTTTTGGGGATAATTTGTTGGCTCTCAAGGCTTTAGAGTCTGAGTTTGCAGGAAAAGTTAAGTGTATTTTTATCGATCCGCCCTATAATACAGGCTCAGCTTTTGAACATTATGATGATGGAATTGAGCATTCTCTCTGGCTTGGTTTAATGCGCGATCGTTTAGAGATTTTGCGTAATTTATTATCTAATGATGGTTCTTTATGGATCGCAATTGATGATAATGAAGCGCATTATTTAAAAGTGATGTGTGACGAGATTTTTGGGCGTATAAATTTTGTCGCGAATGTAGTTTGGCAGAAGAAGTATGCAGCATCGAATGATGCATTGTGGTTCAGTAACGATCATGACCATATTTTAGTTTATGCGAAAGTTAAAACCTCTTGGAAACCTAATAGACTTCCTCGCACTGAAAAATCAAACTCAGCATACAAAAATCCTGATAACGATCCTCGTGGTGCTTGGCAATCAGACAATTATACTTGCAACAAATCTATTGACGAGCGTCCTAACCTATACTATCCGATCGCTAATCCAAATACTGGTGAAATTATTCTCCCTAAGAAAACGGCGGTGTGGAGATATTCCCGTGATAGACATGAAGATAATGAACGACAGGGCTTAGTATATTGGGGAGTAGAAGGAAAGAACTCTGTACCTCGCTTCAAGAGATTATTAAGTGCGGTTTCTGACAAAGGAGGAGTTGCACAAACAATATGGAGATGGGAAGAAGTTGGTCACAATCAAGATGCTAAACGAGAGCAGTTGCAACTTAATGAACAAGCACCCTTTTCAACTCCTAAACCTGAAAAGCTACTAGAACGTATTCTTCAACTTGCTACTAATCCCAAAGATATTGTTCTTGATTCCTTTGCAGGATCGGGAACAACAGGCGCAGTCGCGCAGAAAATGGGAAGACAATGGATTATGATTGAACTCGGCGAACATTGTCATACCCATATCATTCCCCGACTCAAAAAAGTAATTGATGGCGAAGATCGAGGGGGAATTACTAAAGCAGTTAACTGGAAAGGCGGCGGCGGATTTCGTTACTATCGTCTTGCACCATCCCTACTAGAAAAAGATAAATGGGATAATTGGGTGATCGACAAAGACTATAATGCCGCGATGCTTGCTGAAGCACTCTGCAAAATCGAAGGTTTCACCTACGCACCATCAGACACCTTCTATTGGCAACATGGCTATTCTACAGAAAGCGATTTTATCTATGTCACCACCCAAAATTTTAGTCACGAACAACTATCTAAACTTGCAGACGAAGTAGGACAAGAGCGCACCCTACTTGTTTTATGTACCGCCTTTCGAGGCGAAACCGACATATTCCCAAACCTCACCGTTAAAAAAATTCCTAAACAAATCCTTTCACGGTGTGAATGGGGACATGATGATTACAGCCTCAAAATTGAAAACTTGCCAAAAGCACCTCCCAAGTGCGGACAACTATCACTATTTGACATGGATACCTATGAGAAATAAACTTGTTAATAATATTTCTAATCGTCTCAGTCTGCGCCATCCCCAGCGCCAATCATTAGAAATTCTCGATCGCATTTGTGAGCTCTTGTCCATCCCAGACATCACAGATAGAGAAACAAGTTTAGTAGCCCTCAAACAAGAATTCCCAACGTTTACTGACTTCGAGCGCGACTTTCCATCCCTATGTTTTGCCCTAGCCACAGGTGTGGGTAAAACTCGACTCATGGGTGCTTTTATTAGTTATTTATACCTAGCATATAACATCAAAAACTTCTTTATCCTTGCCCCAAACCTAACCATTTATAACAAACTGATTACCGATTTTACGCCCAATACCTCAAAGTATGTATTTACGGGTATCTCTGAATTCGCGATCGATGTCCCAGAAATCATTACGGGAGATAATTACGAAAAGTCATCGATCATCACTAATTTTGCCGGTTGCAGAATCAATATTTTTAATATCTCAAAAATTAACTCCGAAGTACGCGGTGGTAAAAGTCCTAAAATTAAACGACTATCCGAATATATTGGCGAAAGCTATTTTGATTACCTGTCTCAATTAAAAGACCTTGTAATTCTCATGGATGAATCGCACCGATATCGCGCATCAGCAGGAGTTCGGGCTATTAATGAATTAAAACCATTGATGGGGCTAGAACTTACCGCCACACCCTTTGTCGAAGCCAATAAAGGTTCAGTAGCTTTCAAAAATGTCATCTATGACTATCCCCTCGGATGTGCCATAACTGATGGATTTGTGAAAGATCCAGCAGTCGTCACCCGCAAAGACTTTAACTCTAGGGCAATGTCACCAGAAGCGATCGAGCGTCTTAAACTAGAAGATGGCATCTATCTCCATGAAAATATTAAAGCTGAATTAGAAACCTATGCTATCCAAACTGGAAAAACGCCTGTTAAACCTTTTGTGTTAGTGATTGCCCGTGACACTAAGCACGCCTCAAAACTCATCGAACTCATTCAATCCGATGAATTTTCCGAAGGGAATTATAAACATAAAGTTATTCAAGTTGATTCTAGTAAAACGGGCGCTCAAGAAGATGAAATGGTAGAGCGCTTGCTGAAAGTAGAACATACCGATGAACCGACTGAAATTGTCATTCATGTGAATATGCTCAAAGAAGGCTGGGATGTCACCAACCTCTATACAATTGTCCCTCTGAGAGCCGCAAATTCTAAAATCCTGATCGAGCAATCTATCGGACGGGGCTTGCGTTTGCCCTAGGTCATGCGTACAGGTGTTGAAATTGTCGATCGCCTAAATATCATCGCCCATGACAAATTCCAAGAAATTGTCGATGAAGCAAAGCGCCCAGAATCCCAAATCCGCTTAAAACAAATTATCCTTACGGATGAAGACTTACAGCAAAAGACACAAACAGTAATTTCGCGATCGCAACTAGCCCAAAATCTAGGACTTCACCTCGAACAACCCATTGATTTACCTGAGAGTTTACCTGAAACCGAACCCCAAAGTATTCAACAATCCCTATTTCAATCACCTATAGAACAAAAGATTGCACAGCTTACATACCAAGAAATCCTCAAGCTGGAAAGCCGCCCCGAAGAAGTTCCAACCATCGCCGATCTCGCATCCCCAAAGGTTCAGGCTAGGGTGCGCGAAGCCGTAACCAGAAAATATCAACCCGCACAAATGGAACTTGAAGGTATCATAGCACCTCCAGATATTGAGGCGATCGTTGCGAAAACAACGAATTTAGTGATCCAGCAAACCATCAATATTCCTAAAATTATTATGAGTCCTAAAGGGGAAGTGCGATCGGGTTTCAGGTCTTTTGCCATAGATGTCACAGGCTTAAATTATCCCGTTCCATCCCCAGAAGAATTACATATTCAATCCCTAGCAACGAATAAAGTTGAATCTATAGAAATTAGCAAAGAAAACTTTGAAGAATCATGACTAGAAAACTATATTGTCAAACATTTAGTCAACTTCGATGATATTGCCTATGACGAACACGCTGATTTACTCTACGACCTTGCGGATCAAGTTATCAGTCATTTTATGACCTACTTATCGGAAGGAGATACACAGAAAGTTTTACGCTATTACCAAAGGGAAATTGCCAGTTTTGTCCACAGCCAAATGCAACCACATTTCTGGGAAGAAACAACAGATTACGAAGTTATAATCAGTAAAGGTTTTACAGCCCTAAAAGATAGCGCCTACACTACAATTGCTAAGAATTGCGTTGATTATCAATCTTCGCCACGAGACAAAAGCAATATGTCCAAATATCTGTTTACAGGCTTCTCCAAATGCCTCTATCGAGAACAGAAATTTCAATCGGAAGCAGAAAGAATACTAGCAATGATTTTAGAACGGGATGCAATCAAATGGTTTAAACCTGCGAAAGGACAATTTCAGCTTTATTACAAATGGCACGGTAAGTATTTAGAATATCAGCCATATTTTGTCGCTGAAACTGAAGAAATTATCTATATGCTCGAACCAAAAGCTCACAATGAAATCAACGATCCTCAAGTCCTTGCTAAGAAAATCGAACTAGATGTGAGTGCTGCACTATTAAGAGAAACGGCTGCCTCTATGACTGATGTGATGCAATTTCTGGGAGATATAGCCTTTCTCAAAAAGATGAGGTATGATTGACAGCTTATATAACCCTTAAATTAAGAGGGTTCTCTTCCCAACAACGTCCGCGAATATGAGAGCTAGATCCGCTATAGTTCACCAAAGTTACTAGCTCCTTATCAAATCATAATCATTGATGGCAATTGTTTGGCTGCTACAGATCATCGTTTAGAAGTCCTGACGCCCTATGCAGCTAAAGCTTTGCCGGCAAGTCTTTGGTGGTGCTTGACCCAGACTTGAAAATGGCGATTGATGTGTTTCCTTGTGAGGATGGTCACGCAAGGCGAACGTTCTTTATTTGAGTCGGTATTGCAGCGGGTAAAACCTGGTGAATTATGGATTGCCGCAATATGTGTACTCAAGGGTTTCTATTTGGTATCTGTAACGCCTCTGCTGATTTTTTGCTCCGAGAACATAAATCTCTGCCACAGGAAGCCATCAGTGAATTGGAATGCAAAGGCGATGTAGAAACAGGCTCTGTTTTTGAACAAACAGTTGCTCTCACTTATGAGGGTATCTGTTTAAAAGTACGACGGGTGGTATTGCGTTTGAAGAAAGTTACTTGTAATGGTGAGCGGGAAATTGCCATACTTACTAGCCTACCTCAAGCTGTTGCCAGTGCGATCGAGATTACTGATTTATACCGAGGATGTTGGAGTGTTGAAACTCTCTTTCAAATCGTAAATAAGAACTTTGAGAGCGAAATACAAACCTTGGATTATCCGAAAGCTGCTTTATTTTATTTTTGCCTCGAAGAAGGTTTCTTACAATATTTTAGCCGTTGTCCGAAGAGCTATCGGCAGTGTACATGGTGTCGGTAAAATTGAGTCGAGTCTTCCGAAATTCTACGAAAGTTGATGAAATTCAGGGGACTTATCGGGGTATGACGATCGCTACTGAACCTGATAATTGGGCGTATATTCAGGCTTGGTCATTGTCTCAATTGGCCCAATTTCTATTGGATTTGGCCGGGCGAGTGAATTTAAAGTCTTTCCTCAAGCAGCCACGCTCCCCCAAAAGGAATAAACCACTTTTGATCGTTGACTCAAATCACCGTCATCTTTCTACAGCAAGGCTTTTAGACCAGGATCGGCTGTCACCTTGACAGGGCTAGGGCGCCGGTTCAGTATCAGGAGTTGACACTCCTCGACATAGTATGTATGTTGATGTAGACCTTGGCCCGGAGTTGCATGAGGACAAAAAAATGGTTGGCGATCGCGATCTACTGTCGCCCTCATGCGATCGCCCCTACATAATACATATTTTGTTCTTTTTGTCAAAATATTCTACTGTACCGACGCTCTAGGTGCGCATTGCGCACCTTACAGGATAGAGGTTATCCTCCAAACTCTTTCTTATCTTCCAATCCCGACATATTGGAAACCAGCCGCTTCTAAAGCCTTCTTATCTAAGAAATTGCGGCCGTCAATCATGACCGCATGAGCCATCAATTTGCCCATTTTATCGTAATCTAAATTACGAAACTGTTCCCAGTCAGTCACCAACACCAAAGCATCGCAACCGTCAGCCAATCTTTCCGCATCGGTTTCCACCAAAACTCCCGACAAACCGTGACGCATCCCAGTTTGAGAAACAATCGGATCGTAAGCTTTAACTTTCGCTCCCAATCTGTTTAAATTCTCGATTAAATTCAGGGAAGGAGCATCCCGCAAATCATCAGTATCCGGCTTGAAAGTCAAACCCAAAAGTCCGATTGTTTTACCTTTAAGAATCTTCAAAACTTGCTGCAACTTTTCAATCGCAATCGAGCGCTGGCGTTCGTTCACTTCCACCGCCGCTTTCAGCAAATGCGCTTCATATCCGTAATCGTCAGCAGTGTGAACTAAAGCCGAGACATCTTTGGGGAAACAAGAACCGCCCCAACCAATGCCAGCCTGCAAAAACTTACTACCAATTCGCGAATCTAAACCGATACCTTTTGCTACTTGGGTAACATCTGCACCGACTCGATCGCAAATATTAGCAACTTCATTAATAAAGCTAATCTTGGTAGCCAAAAAAGCATTAGCTGCGTACTTAATCATTTCTGCGGAACTGATGTCAGTCATCACCACAGGTACCACAGGCAAAGACGGATTTTCAGCAAACTTGCGATCGACAATTGGTGTGTATAATTGTAGCATCAGATCCATCGCCCGCTGAGAGTTGCTGCCCAGAACAATGCGATCGGGATTAAACGTATCGAAAACAGCACAACCCTCGCGCAAAAACTCTGGATTGCTAACCACATCAAAATCAGCACCAATTTTTGCTGCTACTTCCTCACCCGTAGCGCCCTCACCGCTTTGAGCTTTTTGACGTTCAGCCAAACCGTCTAATACAATCCTCCGCACCCAATCTCCCGAACCGATGGGTACAGTTGATTTGTTTACGATCACTTTGTAATCGCCGTCGAGGTGAGCGCCAATGCCGCGCGCCACCGCTTCCACGTAGCGAGTATCGCTTTCCCCAGTGGGCAAAGGAGGCGTCCCCACCGCAATGAATAAAATCTGCCCATGAGCCACTCCTGCTGCTAAATCTGAAGTAAATTCTAAATTTCCCGATTGAGAAGCAGAGGACATTAATTCAGACAGTCCGGGTTCAAAAATAGGTGACTGTCCCGATTTCATTAATTTAACTTTTTCTTCGTTGTTGTCTACACAAATGACATGATGTCCGATGTGGGCCAAGCAAGTGCCGGTGACTAAGCCAACGTATCCTGTACCGATGACACAAACACGCATAGAAATCTCCTCAAAGTTAGTAAACAGTTGACAGTTGACAGTTGACAGTTGACAGTTGACAGTTGACAGTTGACAGTTGACAGTTGATCTGTGGTAGGGGCAGTGCCCCCGTGCCTGCCCTTCGGGTTGACAGTTGACAGTTCTTATTAGTCAGATGGCAGATTGAGGAAGCAAAAGAGAATAGGGAATAGGGAATAGGGAATAGGGAATAATCAAGAATTAAGAAGTAAAATACTCCCCCTCTCCCCCTCTCTCCCCCTCTCTCTCCCTCTCTCCCCCTCTCCCCCTCTCTCTACTTTTGGTTTCCCTCAATGCGATCGCGAAAATCTTTCACAGTTAACTCTAAACCTTTATCCAGCGGCACAGTTGGTTCCCACCCCAACCAGTTTTTAGCAAGAGTAATATCCGGTTGTCGCTGTTTTGGATCGTCTTGTGGCAGCGGTTTGAAGATGATTTCCGCCCCTGGATTAATCATATTTTGAATTTTCTGTGCTAACTCCAAGATAGTGTATTCGCCGGGATTCCCCAAATTCATCGGCCCGATTTCGTTGCTATTCATCAACCGAATAAATCCTTCTACCAAATCAGAAACGTAGCAAAAACTCCGCGTTTGAGAACCGTCGCCGTACACAGTCAGAGGTTGATTTCGCAAAGCTTGCACAATAAAATTGCTCACAACTCGGCCGTCATTTTCCAACATTCTCGGGCCGTAGGTGTTGAAAATTCGTACTACTCGAATGTCTACCCCATTCTGTCTGTGATAATCAAAAGATAGCGTTTCAGCTACTCGCTTCCCTTCATCATAACAGTTGCCACAAAACGCTGCCTTGCCGTTGCGGCGGACGCAGATTACGTGATTTTTAACATTGACACAATAAACATTTCCCGCATAACGAACTGGTTCGGGAGTTACGAGATTTGCATCTTTTGGAGGGCGAATATTAACGCGATAAAGATCGCGACCGATTGCATGATTGACTACCGTTGCTGCATAGCCGCAGCGCATTGCTAACTCTTGTACGTCATCAGCCAATTGCTTTGATTTAGTGTAATAAGCGTAGGCATTTCCTTTTTGAGAGCCATCTCCCAATATCAAAGCTTTGAACAAAATTAATGACTGTCGCTGAGACAGATTTAGGTATTCTCGCGGTATGTATTTGTCACCAGACTTGCCCAGAGGCAGCAAAATTTCTGCTAATTGTTTGCTGCAAATCCGAAATTGATGGTCGTCGGAGTCAAAAAACTTGAAAGGAGTCCGCTGGAGACACTCTGCTATTGCTGTCCGTCCTTCTGGATTTACTTGAGCGATTAATATGTTGTAATCAGCAATATCATAATCGCAACCGTTAACGACTCGCGCTCGCCTGCGGACGTGAACGCAACCTTCGGAAATGTAATAACCCAGAAATTCCAGCCAATCATCCATCCGCACCCGTTCGACATTTACTTTAGCATTGCGTGGCGGTTCTCCTAATTCAAACCATTCTTGTTCTGCCCCTAAAAATTCTGCTCCAATGATGGCTCTTTGATGGTGCCAATATACATCTGTATCGGCTTGGAGAAAGTTCAATTTACCAGTGCGGTTTTTGACATACATCCAGTGATTGGGAGTCACACAAAAATCAAATTTAGAATTGGCAAATCGGAGCAAGTTACCCACATAAGGCTGCACGATATGCTCGTCAGGAACGTGATATTCAATCTGATTGTCTGGATTGAGAGTTGCTACGCGAACTCCCGGCTGTAAGTTAGGAAAAGGAACCCAACCGTTTTCTGTCAAAATTTCAGTATTCTCGTCGTAACAACTGCGAATACCTATACAATTAACGTTGCCGCGATAGTCTTCTGTTTGGGGGTGTACGTCAGGATCGCCGTAAACTTCTGATGTGGAAGCCAGAAAAAATCTGGCCTTCACCCGTTTCGCCAATCCCAACATATTCATCGTGCCGATGACGTTTGTTTTAATTGTCTTGACAGGATTGTACTGATAGTGTATGGGGGAAGCTGGACAGGCCAGATGGTAAATCTGATCTACCTCTAACCGAATGGGTTCCGTGATGTCGTGGCGGATCAGCTCAAAATAGGGGTTGTCCATCCATTTGAGGATATTGCGCTTAGTCCCGGTGTAAAAGTTATCCAGGCAGACTACCTCGTGTCCTTGGGCCATTAAGCGATCGATCAGATGGGAACCGATAAAACCCGCACCGCCTGTGACTAAAATTCTCATGGGGGAAACTGCCGTTCTGTTTAGAGGGTAAGACTGTGGTACAACAATTCAGTCGATCGAATCAAACTTGTTAATACAATAACAAAATATCGATCGACAATGTAAAGACTTATCCGCAACCTGGATCAAATCTTTAATTAACTTAGCATTGTCAGAATATATGCAACAGATTGCAATCTAGACTGGAGCTAACCTAGTTAATTTTACTTACACTTCTATAATTCCGAAAAAATACTGTTGACATTATCTGCAAAGTGATAGTATAATTATATCTTAATTTTTAGTTATAAAACGAAAGATCAAGTGCTTACTATAAACTTAATAAGGACTAAAGTCATGATTACAAACCTAATATCGCGCTGGTGACTCGTTCTAAATCTTCTTCAGTTAAATTTGAGCCGGAAGGCAAGCAAAGACCGTACTCAAATAACTCTTCAGCAACTTCGCCTCCGATACATTCACAATCAGCAAATACTGGCTGCAAATGCAAAGGTTTCCAAACCGGACGTGCTTCTATTTTTTGTTTGGCAAGTGCGAGGCGAACTTGTTCTCTATCCGCTAGGGTCAATATCGGCACTTTGGCCCTAGAGGTTTACGATCGCCACAGCTTTCGGTAACTTTCCTAATTTTGCTCGTTTGTCCAGGGCTTCTCGCAATAAATCTGGATTCATGTTCCATGTAGTGCGATCGCTATCAATGAAAACAGGTTTTGCGCCTAAATAAGTAATGGGACTAGCCGTCGCAATAAACGTCAGAGTCGAGCAAAAAACTTCATCGCCTGGACTGACACCAATTAATTGTAGAGCTAAATGTAAAGCCGCAGTGCCCGAACTCAGAGCAGCCGCGTGACTAGAACCGACAATATGGCAGAATTCCCGCTCGAAAGCATCGACATGGGGGCCGACGGGGGCGATCCAGTTGGTGTCAAAGGCTTCTTGGGCAAACTTTTGTTCGAGTTCACCCATGTGCAGAGTTGAAAAGAGGATTTGTTTAGTCATATTATCTAAATTATTTTATGCTTTGCTGCGAACGGTGACTTGGTATAAGGTGCGGATCTGTGAGATTGTTGGTTTTTATTGAGGGATTGTTTATTTATTATCCACACCCTACGAATAATTTTGCAACAATTATGAAAATTGGTATAACTCCACCAAAAAAACATCACACCGAGAAACCGGGTTTCTCGGTGCGATCATATCCAGTAGTTTCATCCCTCATTGGATTTGATATAGCAATCCTAAATCATTTGCACAATTGTTGTAGGGCTCGAACCACGTTCGGTTGCCCGATAGATAGGGTAGGCAAAGAAAGGCACTACCCTACAAATTTATCTTAATTATTTAGGATTTCTATATGAGTAAGTTAAGCACACTCTAACCGTACAAAGACTGTACCCATTCCCATTCTTGCCTCAATCCTTCTCTCAAAGAAACCTGGGGCTGGTATCCCAAGATTTTTTGAGCTTTCGATGCGTCAGCGCTAGTAAGTAGGTCGGCGCAAAAAAACCGAACTATGTTAAGATAAGTAAACAAAGAGAATATATCTGCTGAGGTAAGTCAATATATGGGCGCTAGATTAAGGGTATTCCTGACTCAACAGCAAGACAAA
>NZ_JAHRFA010000064.1:0-42929 GCF_020883045.1 Microcoleus sp. CAWBG58
CTCAGAAAGAGTAAGATGGGTGTAGCTCATGGGGGTGTCCTTTTGTTGTGGTAAACATTAGACTATCCCTGTGAGTCCCCCTTGGTCAAACTCCTGGGTGTTGCACTTCAGATTTGAACTGGCGTTTGTTATCTGGTTTGATCGTTCGGAATGCGAGTCCTCTGATTTGGATGCGGACTAAAGTCCTCACTACGAACCTATGTACGTTTATTTGCAGTATTTTATTCAATAAGTCTAAGATTTTAAACCGATATCCCGCAGCATTGCTAAATGTTTGTGCAGGGGTGCGATCGTATTAGCTGCGATCGCCCCGCTAGCAGCAACAGCGCATCAAGAACTTGTCGCAGCGGATTCGCAGAGGGGCTGTAGGTTGACACTCCTCGACTATCTTTGAACCCGTGTGCTGCCCCGCCCGCGATCGAATGGCTTTCGCAGACAATCACATCAAAGCCATAGCTGGCAAGCATTGCACCGCAACTCAACCCACCGATACCGCTGCCGATGATGATGATTTCTGTATCCGTGGGGGCGATCGTCACCATGTTGTTCTCCGCTACCTACATCCCCTAATATTATTACAAACCCCTCTCTTTCCCTCTCCCTCTGCGGCCTCTGCGGCCTCTGCGGTTCATTACCTCAAAAAAATCCAATAGCAAACGAACCTTCCTATATTATTGTTAGTTAAAATGGAAAACATATCAATTCTAGAACAAGCCGCCAAATCCAATCCTAAACCATCATCCACCACCGTAGTCGCAGCCCTCCTAGAAGCTGAGAAAAACGCCAAAAAAAATAAAACTCGCTATTCCTTAGACCAACTAATCGGTAATTGGCGCTTGTGCTTTATAACTGGCACCAAAAAGACTCGACAGAAAGCGGGAATTGTGCTAGGCGCCGGACGTTACATCCCCGAATGGGTGGCGAAAATTCAAATTGCTTACTCAGTTGAACCTGTTGCTGAAGGCGAAAAGCCTAGTGAAACCGGCAGAGTGGAGAATTCGGTGCTCGTTGGTGCGATCGAATTAACTCTTTCCGGGCCGACGAAGTTTTTGGTCAATCAGAATATATTAGCATTTGATTTTACCAGAATTAGGGTGAAATTGTTGGGTAAAACCGTGTATCAAGGATTTATTCGCGGTGGTGAAGCGCGGGAAGCGGATTTTTTTAGTTTGAGTGTGGGGAAACAGGCATTTTTTGCATATTTTCTGGTAGAACCTGGGATAATTGCTGCTAGGGGAAGGGGCGGCGGATTGGCTTTGTGGCAGAGAGTTTCAACAGTTGACAGTTGACAGTCGATCCGTTGTAGGGGCGGTGCCCCCGTGCCCGCCCTCTACCCTTAAGTCCGAGGAATGAAACAGTGAATAATTTTGTTTTATTTCCCCCTCGAAGGAGGAGGCTTTAAACCCATTCTTCTTGGTGAACTCTGACTTATTTACTGGTTTTGTTGACTTCTTTGATATTCTCCAAAATACTAGATTCCAGCGCGCGATCGCCTATTTGTCGTGCAATTGCCAAAGCTTGGTTATAATATTTCAAAGCTTCGGGCGGCTGTCCCATAGTCTGGTATACTGAACCGATACTATCCAAAATATCAGCTTCCTCAGAGCGATCGCCGACTTCTCGGGCGATCGGCAAAGCTTGGTTAAAGTATTTCAAAGCTTCTTCCAGCCTAGAAATAACGTAGTAGTTAAGACCAATAGCATTGAGTGCTATGCCTTCAAGTTCTCTATTTTTAAGTTTTTGTGCACTGGCTAAAATTTGCTGCCATATTTCGATCGCCTGTTGGTGTTTTTCTTGCTTTTGCAGTCGATCTGCTTCCTCTATCAGTTTCAGAAGTTCTTCACTCTGTGCATCTTGACTTTGTGCCCAACTAGGTTGCACCATCACCGGCACAGTCAGAGGACTCAAACACGCACCCAAAACTAAAATAATACTGAGAATTTGTTTCATGTTTTTGATAATTCGCTATAGAGGATTAATAGAGTATATATCTGAATTTGCCACATCATGTCCGGTCGATCGCTATAACAAACAACTGTTCGTAGTGCGGACTTCAGTCCGCAATATGCTGCGGACTGAAGTCCGCACTACGAACGGATATTATCGCGGTCAATCGACCGGACACGATATGATTAGTCGAGTTGACTTTTACTGGCTATTATTTTAACCCCAAAAACCGAGCGACAGCGACAGGTTTGAACATATCCCTGTCGCTATAAAAAACCAATTCTCCTACTGTCAACAGTCAACCGTCAACTGTCAACCGTCAACAGTCAACTGACTATTGACTAATCAGCAAAGCTGCGGGAAAGTAGCTGAGAGCATCACCAATGAGCAGCTTACCGTTACTTTCAACAGGCTGATTGGTAATCGCATCCTTCCAAACCGACGGCATTTTATCCGACAATTCCAGATTAGTATCTTTCCAGACTTGTTTGCCGATCGGCATTTCTTCCGGTTTCACAATTCCCGTCAAGTATCGAGGAGCGATCGCAATAACTGTAGTATCTTCAAAGCTGCGAGCAAAAGCAATCACGTTATCTTTAAAAGTGCCAACTGCGTGCAGTGGTTGATAATCGCCAGATTGAAAAACTTGCAAGTATTTTTTTCTAGCTTCTAGGACTCTTGCCGTCAAGAATAACTTAATTCTCGCATCTGCTCGCGTGGCAATCAAATCTTCCACCAGTTTCAACATATCCGTCTCAGCTTGCTGTTTAATATCCCGCAAAACCTCGATTCGGCGGTCAAAATCCACTGGACGGCGGTTATCTGGATCGACGTGGCTTAAATCCCAAAATTCCGTGCCTTGATAAATGTCTGGAACCCCAGGTGACGTAATTTTTAGCAACGTTTGAGATAAAGAATTGAAAATTCCGTAATCAGCTACTTTTTTCCAAAAAGGTAGAAATTTTTTGAAAAACTGATTTTGTTCTGAAGGTTCGAGAACGTTATCGATAAAGGTCATAAACCCAGTTTCGTAGTCGTTGTCAGGCCTCAGCCAAGCTGTATAAACTTTGGCTTCGCGGACGGCTTTAATCGCATAATCTTTGACGCGAGTCACATAATCGGTGTTTTCAATTTCCTCAAATGGAAAACTGCCAAGCAGAGTTTGATACAAGAAGTATTCGTCGTTAGTATCGGGAACAATTCGATTCACAAAGTTGACTTTCTTAGAAGAGTTTACCTCTCTCCAAGACCTGACTTGTTGTTCCCATTCCTCAGGAATTTCTGACAAAACATTAAGTCTAGCTCGCACATCTTCGCCGCGTTTGGTATCGTGGGTAGCTGTAGCATTCATTTTGTGAGGCCAAGCTACTTGCTGCTGCTTGTTGAACTCGTGAAAATCCGCCAGCGAAACGCCGAACTGACTGGGGTTTCCTCCGACTTCGTTGAGGGATAAAAGGCGATAGTAGACGTATAGCAACGTGTCTTCAACGCCTTTGGCCATCAGGGGGCCTGTCAACTGCTGTAGTTTCATGACAAAGTGCCTGCGCTCCTCTTTTTGTTCGGCTGTGAGGGTTTCTTCTTCTTCCAGTAACAGCACCGTTTCGATAAATTTCAGTTCTTTGAGGAGTCGCGGTACTAATTCTTTGGCGTGGGCGATCGCATATTTGACGTAAATGCGATCGGACTCTCGCAAACCCTCTTGATTAATGTAAGTTCTGTACACTGGAAAAATCGTCAAAACCGCAGCCAGCGCTTTTTCCAAACCCGGACGAGTAAAGTCATTTCCCTGTCGGGATTGACCGGAAATATTCTTCAAAAGCTGAGCCAGATTGTCTACATCTCCCGCCAAATTTTTCTCAACAATCAGCCCTTTTTTATCTAAAAACAACTGTTCGTAAGGAACATTCAAGCGAGTAAATCTCTGATAAATTTCGCTAAATTGCTGTTCGCGATCGCACCGACAAAAAACGCCGTTTACGTAGTTCAAAAAGTCGTAGCCGCTGGTTCCCTCAATCGGCCAATAGGACGGCAAATCTTCCTCGTGTTCCAGAATCTTTTCCACAGTAATGTAAGTGTCCCCAACTCTATCGCGGAGCCGTTTCAAATATTCTGTGGGGTCGTACAGTCCGTCGATGTGGTCGATTCTCAATCCGGTAAACTTTCCCTCATCCACCATGTCGAATATCAGAGCGTGGTTTTTATGGAAAACTTTAATCTCTTCAACTTTTACCGAAATCAGTTCGTTGACCGTAAAAAACCTGCGGTAGTTGATTTCTTCGGCGCCCACTTTCCAGAAAGAGAGACGATAAAATTGCTCCGAGAGTAAACCATCCAGCAAATTAAAGCTTTCTGGATTGCCCTTTTCTCCGTTAAAAAATTTTATATTTTCATCGATAAATTCCTGGACGATGGGATTTTGATTGTAGAGTTCCCACAGCAGCCCTTTGACAAAAGCTATCTGATCGTATCTGGCTTTACCTTTAGCTTCAGAAGGTGTATTCTTAATTAGATAAAGAATCCCCAAGAACTTGATAAAATCTGGATGTCGCCTGCCTAATTCCCTGCCTAAATGCCCCAGATTGTGACCGATAAACTTAGCATAAGATTCAATTTTTACAGGCAATTGTAAGCTGTAGTAATTGATGGTTAGCCCAATTTCGCTGTATTTGAGTTGAATCTCGCCATTTTCCAAACACTCACCATAAAAATTGCCCAGCAGCGGAGCCAGCACTCGACCTCTGAGATGTTCGTAAGCGTGATTCCATTCAATATCAAAGTAATCGAAATAGTCCGAATCCGGGCCGTGTTCTAATACATCTAACAGCAACAAGTTTTGAGTGTCGTAAGCCATGTGGTTGGGAACAATATCTTGCAGCCATCCCATGTTCCGCTTATTGATTTCGTAGGTGAGGGATTCAAAGTTTTCTGAGGTTCCCAATTCAGGATTGATTTGATTTGAGTCAACCACATCATATCCGTGACTGCTGCCTTTTCTGGCTTTGAATATCGGTGAGGCGTAAATGTCGGTAATTCCTAATTCTTCCAGATAGCTGAGGATTTGTTTAGCGGCTTCAAAGTTAAAACCTGCATGAAATTGAATCCGATAAGTGGTTGTGGGAATTCTCATCATCTTGATTTTACTCCTGATTGATTAGTCGATCGGGTAGTTGACAGAAATTACGCAAACAGTGGCTGGACGCGAGCTATAGCGGTTCTCAGAAAGAAGAGGTACGTTGTTGGGCTTTAGCCCTATTGGTTTAATTGATTAATTCGTAGAGTGCGAAACTCTGCGGTTTAACAGTCAATTCTTGCTGCGAATTGATGTTTTCAGGCAAGCTAGAACCTGAACCCATCCATTTTACATCAGCAGAGTCTAAAATTTTGTGACCATTGCCTTGGGGAAGTCCGGGCGTAACAGCGACCTCTTGCTTGTTGAAGTTCAGGATGCAGAATATCTGGCTGTTATCTGTCCACCGACGGAGAAACAAGATTTTTTCTGCTTCTATGCTGGAAACTTCTAGATTTTTTTTGTCTAGTTTTTTCAGGGCGGGGATTGTTCGCCGCAGTTGAATCAAATGTTGGTGCCATTCCCAGAGGATTTTGTGTTTTCCTGCTGTTGATTTTTCCCAGTTTAACTTGCACTTTTGGAAGCTCTCAGGACTCTGGGGGTCTTGAAATTCGCCTCTGTCTTCAAAAGCTTTAAATTCTTGTTGCTTGTCTTTGCGAATCGCTTCAATTAAGTCAGGATCTGAGTGGGAAACAAAGTACAGAAACGGCGTTGTTTCTCCGTATTCTTCTCCCATAAATAAGAAGGGAATGTAGGGAGAAATCAAAACTGTACCGGCTGCGAGTTTCAGCGCTTCAAAGTCCACTATTTGCGAGAGTCTGTCTCCTAAAATCCGGTTGCCGATTTGGTCGTGGGTTTGGGAAAATACCAGAAATTTCTCCCCCGGTTCATCTTTGACAGAATTGCCGTGTTTTCGCTTTCTGTGAGGTGCATACTGCCCGGAGTAAACAAAGCTTTCTTTGAAGGATTTTTCTAGGTGTTCGCACTTGCCAAAGTCTTGGTAGTAGCGGTCATTTTCTCCGGTGAGCAAGGCGTGCAGTGCGTGGTGGAAATCGTCGCACCACTGGGCGTCTAATCCGAAACCGCCGAGTTCTTTGGGACGTACTGTGCGGACATCGTTTAAGTCACTTTCTGCGATTAAGTAAAGTTTCCTGCCGATTTCTTGGGAAATCTCGGCGGTGGCGTCGGAGAGTTCTTGTAAAAACGGTCGGGCACCTACTTCAAATATTGCTTGAATTGCATCTAATCTCAGACCGTCGATGTGATAGTCTCGAAACCAGTAGAGGGCGTTTTGAATAAAGTAGTTGCGGACGCCGTCGCTGTAGGCGTCGTCGAAGTTGAGGGGGTCTCCCCAAATCGAGCCGTATTTTGAGGTAAAGTAGGGGCCGAAGTCGCGGAGGTAGTTTCCTTCGGGACCGAGGTGGTTGTAAACGACATCGAGTATTACTGAGATGCCGTTTTCGTGGCAGGCATCGATCAGTTTTTTGAAGCCTTCGGGGCCGCCGTAGGAGTTTTGAACGGCGTAGGGATATACGCCGTCGTATCCCCAGTTGCGATCGCCTGGGAATTGGGCAACTGGCATAATTTCGATGACATTAATCCCCAATTCTGTGAGTTTTTTGAGTTGGGGAATTATTGCTTCAAATGTTCCGGCTTGGGTGAATGTGCCGACGTGCAGTTCGTAGATAATCATTGCCGACAGTGGCACGCCTTGCCAATTTTTGTCTGTCCAAGCAAAGGCATCTCGATCTATTACTTGCGAGGGGGCGTGGACGCCTTGGGGTTGATATTTTGATGCCGGGTCTGGTCGGTCGGTTTTTCCTTCGAGTTGGTAGGTATAAAGGGTTCCGGGTGCGATGTCTGTAGCTGTGGTTTGCCAGTAACCTTCTGCGGATTGTTGCATGGGTATTTGGCGCGGTTCTGGGGAAACTATTTGGACTGCTATTTGTTTAATTGTGGGCGCCCAAACTGTAAACTCACATTGGTTGTTGCCGAGGTAATTTGCTCCTATCTTCACTTTGAGTGGTTCTCCTTATAAAATAGGTTGGTTGTCCGATCGCCCTTGGGACGCAATCAAATGCTGTGTTCTTGAGGTGAGAGCGCCTCTGATGGTAAGATTACTTAAAATTACAAACAACTAACTCCAGACAGAGCAACGGTTAGAATTATCGCTGGGGCAAAAGTAGCGGTTCGTTATGTATAAATTAGAGCATGAATCTGCACTCTTGGCGATCGCCATTCTTGGCCACCTGCCAGAGTTAATATTTCTGGTTTATAAGGTCTAGAATATACCTAAAGGTAGATAGCAAATCAGCGCGAGCGTGTATCCTATGGTTATTGCTTTTGGACGGGAAATCTGCTGCAATCTCGACTCGGCGGAGTCTCGCGAGTGGTTGGTGACAAACGGAATCGGCGGTTATGCTAGCGGGACGATCGCAAATCTCCTCACCCGCCGCTATCACGGGCTGCTGGTGGCTGCCCTCAAACCCCCGCTGGCACGGACTTTGATGCTCGCCAAGCTAGACGAGACGGCCGTGTATGCCGATCGCGCCTACCCGCTTTATACCAACCGCTGGGCCGACAGTACGATCGAACCCCACGGCTACAACTGCATCGAAAGCTTCCACCTCGAAGGTACGACGCCTGTGTGGAGGTATGCCCTCGCCGACGCTATCCTGTCCAAGCGGATTTGGATGCAGCAAGGTGCTAACACAACATACATTCAATACCGCTTGCACCGCGCCTCACAACCGATCGCGATCGCAGTCAAAGCCCTAGTCAACTACCGCGACTACCACCACATGACAAGCGCCGGCGACTGGCCTGTGAGTCTGGAAACTTTGACACAAGGGGTTTGCGTGACGGCTTTTGACGGAGCCGCACCCCTGTACCTGCTGGCAGATGCTACTCCAGAGGCTAAATTTCGAGTCTCTACGCCCTTATACAATTGGCACTACGGATTTAATTTGGCGGCCGAACAGCGGCGCGGGTTGGACTACTGCGAGGATCACTTGCACGCGGCGACTTTTCACTTTGCGATCGCACCAGGACAATCTCTGACACTGATCGCAAGTACCGAGAAAAATCCCGAGCTCAACGGCGACACAGCTTTAGAATTGCGCCAAGCGGGCGATCGAGCGCTGCTGCAAAACTGCTCAAAAATCAGCGAATCTCCCGACTGGATCGAGCACTTAGTGCTAGCAGCCGACCAATTTATCGTCAACCGCCCGCTACCAAAGGAACCCGAGGGTAAAACCATTATCGCCGGATATCCGTGGTTCAGCGACTGGGGGCGCGATACAACGATCGCCCTGCCCGGTCTCACAATCTGTACCGGGCGGTGGGAAATTGCCCGATCGATTTTGCGAACATTTGCACGGTATGTCGATCGGGGAATGCTGCCAAACCGCTTCCCGGATGCCGGGGGCGCTCCGGAATACAACACCGCAGACGCCACGCTGTGGTACTTTGAGGCGGTTCGCGCTTACTGCGATTGCACCGGAGACGACGAACTTTTGGCGGAACTCTGGCCGACACTATGTGAGATTGTGGATTGGCACGTAAACGGAACTCGGTATAACATCCGCGTCGATCCTGACGACGGTTTAGTCTACGCGGGGGAAAGCGGCGTGCAACTGACTTGGATGGACGCGAAAATCGGCGATTGGGTGGTAACTCCTCGGATTGGTAAGCCGATCGAACTTAGCGCGCTTTGGTACAATGCCGTGCAAGCAATGACAAGTTTTGCTCGAAAACTGGGCAAGCCTCACCATGAATACCAGCAGTTGGGCGATCGTACCGCCACCGGATTCGATCGCTTCTGGAACGACTCAACCGGTTACTGCTACGACGTTCTCGACGGCCCCGACGGACACGACATTTCCCTGCGGCCCAACCAAATATTCGCCGTTTCCTTGCCCCTGGACTCGATTCCTGGGTACGAGGGCAAGCGCCAGGAAACCCGTTATACACCGTTACTCACGCCCGTACAGCGCCGCGCCGTCGTGGACGCCTGCGCTCAGGGGCTTCTCACTTCCCACGGCCTGCGGAGCCTATCGCCGCAACACCCGCAGTATCGCGGCGCATATCAGGGCGACCAATTGCAGCGCGACAGCGCCTATCACCAAGGCACAGCTTGGGGTTGGCTGATCGGCCCGTTTGTCTTGGCGCACTTGCACGTATACAAAGACCCAGCACAAGCTCGCGAATTCCTGGTACCGATGGCACATCATATAACGGCTGGCGGAGTTGGCAGTCTCGGCGAAATTTTTGAAGGCGACGCCCCCCACTCGCCCCGGGGCTGCACGGCTCAAGCTTGGACTGTGGCCGAAGTGTTGCGGGCTTGGTTGGCAGTTGACAGTTGACAGTTGACAGTTGACAGTTAAATAGTAGCCAAATCAAACCGTTTCTCGATCGCGGGGTCAGGGATCTATAGTTGTTAATAGTGATAAGTAGGTTGGGTAGAACTGAGATGTTGCACCATTCTCAACAAGCCTTTTGCTGACAATGATGCAAGATGTGAGGTACAACGAAGTGAACCCTACGCTTCGCTGGATCCAACCTAAAAATTATTGGTTTAACAGTGGACAATACTGTCAACTGTCAACTGTCAACTGTCAACTGTCAACTGTTTTATCGGAGGTTTATGGCATTATTATTAGCGGGCGACATTGGCGGAACTAAGACAATTTTGCGCTTGGTAGAAAGGACTGCTGATGGTGCAATGAATGCTCTTTACGAGTTTCGCTATCCAAGCGGGGAGTTTCCCGATTTAGTGCCGATAGTTCAACAGTTTTTGACGGAAGCTGCTACAAAACTAGATTTAGCACCGCAGCCTGAAAAAGCTTGTTTTGCGATCGCCGGGCCGGTAGTCAACAACAGCGCCAAACTGACTAATTTGCCTTGGCTGCTGGATGCAAAGCGTCTGGAACAAGAATTAGGAATCTCCCGCGTCAGTTTAATTAATGATTTTGTAGCGGTTGGTTACGGCGTGTGTGGTTTGGAAGCTACAGATTTACACACCTTGCAAGTAGGAAAACCCAGTCAGCACGATCCAATTGCTGTGATTGGTGCGGGTACAGGTTTGGGACATTGTTTTGCAATTCCCGAAGCAAATGGGATCAGGGTTTTTTCTTCGGAAGGGGGACACGGTGATTTTGCTCCTCGTTCGGAGTTAGAGTTTGATTTGCTAAAATATTTGTTAGCAAAACATGACATTCAAAGAATATCGATCGAGCGTGTAGTTTCGGGACAAGGGATTGTTTCAATTTACCAGTTTTTGCGCGATCGCAAGTTTGCTCCTGAATCAGCCGAAGTGGGAAAAGCTATCGATCAATGGGAGTCGGAAATCGGCAAAAGCGAGAAAACAGTCGATCCGGGGGCGATAATTGCGGCGGCTGCACTCCAAAAGTGCGATCGGCTTTCGGAACAAACAATGCAAATGTTTGTAGAAGCTTACGGTGCGGTAGCCGGAAATATGGCTGTTTCACTTCTACCTTACGGCGGTTTGTACGTAGCCGGTGGCATCGCTGCGAAGATTTTGCCACTGATTCTAGAAGGCAGTTTTATGCGAGCTTTTACCCACAAAGGTCGGATGGATTCGCTATTAGAAATGATGCCGGTGCGGGTGGTTTTGAATGGCAATGTCGGGTTAATTGGAGCGGCGGTTTGTGCGGCAGGTATTTAGGGTATTGTAGGGGCGGTGCCCCCGTGCCCGCCCCAGTTAATAATTGTAGGGTGCGTCAGCTTTAATCTGCTCGATTTTTGCTAAAATGGCGATCGGCTGACGCACCCTACTAATCTATAATTACCTCAGCTTCAAAATCTTCTGCGCCGCACTTTCAGATATCGGCATCACCGACAAGCGATTACCTTTCCTCACCACCAAAATCTCATCAGCACTAAATTTTGCTTTGAGTTCATCCAAAGATATTAAATTAGCAAACTCCTCAACAAACTCAACTCTCACAGTCTGCCACCGAGGCGCATCAAGCTGAGATTTAGCATCATAATACTCGCTATTCACATCAAACTGAGTCGGGTCAGCAATCCCAGTTTCAACCACGCGCGCCAACCCAACAATTCCCGGAGTTTTAGTATTAGAATGGTAAAAAAATACTAAATCATCCAAACTCATTTCCCGCATAAAATTGCGCGCTTGATAATTGCGAACGCCATCCCAAATCGAAAATTTGTCACGCCGCAAGTCCGCAATACTATAAACATCCGGTTCCGACTTCATCAGCCAATAATTCATACAATCCCTTCGCTTTGGCTAGCCAAAAATTGTTGAATATTGTCTAAACACTGCTGCATAGCTTTGTTCATAAAAACCTGAACCAACAACAACCCAACCGGATATAATACCGGAGAAGTCAGCATAAAGTAAAACTCCCAATCAATCCGAGTTCCCTTTTCTGTAGCAGCAAACTTCCAATCTCCGCCACCAGACTCAATCAGTAGAGAAATCGGAAACTTAAACCCTCTAACCAATCGATAGCTTTGTCTTTCAGGCTTTTGGAAACTAATCATTTCTTCATCAATCACCGAACCGTCGGAATTTTCGATCCGCCGCACGCCACCTTCACGCATCTCTCCACCATCAGCCATTTCAGCTTTCACAATTGCCGGAATCGGCCCGAATCCGCGAAAGACTTTTGGCAGATTTGACAGAGATGTCACAAAATCAAAGACTATTTCCGGTGATGCAGGAATTTCTACTAAGGCGTTGGTTTTAACTAACATTTAATTCTCAGATTTTGGGCATTAACTAAGTGCAGATTTCTAATTGTATAACGCTTCTCAGAAAGAAGAGGTACGTTGTTGGGCTTTAGCCCTTCTTGGTTTAAACTGTCAACTGTCAACTGTCAACTGTCAAAGGTGCGTCGCTGTGAGATTTTTCACTTTTTCTAGTAGATGATTCATGGCGACGCACCCTACGGTATTAACTTTTTAACTGTCAACTGTCAACTGCTATAAAATATCTTTCCGCTTTTGCAACCACAGAGTCAACATCAAATACACGAAAATATGCACGCACAAAATCCCCCAATTTAAACTCAGATTGTGCCACGTCGGATCGTAAACAGGAGTAGGCTCAAACGGCTGAGGAAGTGTACTCCCATCCGGCAAAGTAGTAGGCGCGGGAACCAGGGAATTTACATTAACTAAAGAGCCGTAAGCACCCACAGACCAGCGACTTAACATCAACCAAGAAAACTTGCTCGCCACACCTTCCATCCTAAACAAAACTCCCGAGAAAATAATCTGAGGTAGCAATATTAGAGGTAATGCACTGTTAGCTTGAGAGCCATTTTTGACAATTGCCGAAACCAGCAATCCGAGACTGATGCAGCTCATTAAAGTTAGAAAAGTGGTAATAGCTGCTCCCACCGGCCAAGAAATTAAACTCGGTTCGGGGGATTTGAAAGCAATCAGAATAACTCCTACCATCAACAGCGTTTGCAATACCGCTAACCCGGAAAGTATGAAAACCTTGGAACCCAAATAAGCAAACAATCCTAAATTAACCAAACGTTCGCGCAAATAAATAGCAGATTCCTTGACAATTTCTTGCAGGGAAGTTGCCAAACCTACCCAAATAGCAGCGCAGGTAAACACAAACAAAACTCGCATTGCTAAAGGTGCTAAAGTTGCCTCCGGCGCGCCAATTAACGGGTCTTTGTCCCTGACGGCAAGCCGCAGCAAACTAATTCCGATCGGAGCCGTTAATAGAGCTAAACTTAAGTTAACTAGGTCGCGGGAAGTAAGCTGAAAATAGCGCTGGGCTAGCAAAACAAGTTGTTTGACAAAAGATACAGATTTGGGTTTGGGAGGCGCAGCGGGCGTTTTTCCACTAGCGTTGCCGGTGCTGAAGTGGTTGACAATATAGCGCTGATAGTAGGGAGATTTCTTGAACTTTTCCGCCCAGCTTTGAACGTTGGTTTCTCCTGTTTCTAATTCGTTGTAAATGTCGGCAAAATCCCCAGTTTTGACATCGAAAAAATCGAGGGCTTCCCCAGGCGGGCCGAAGTAACAAAGCCGTCCGCCGCGGCCCATAAACACAATGCGATCGCACATTGTGATATTTGCCGTCGCGTGAGTCACCAGAATCACAGTGCGGCCTTGACTTGCCAACTTTCGCAGCAGTTGCATCATCTTCTTGTCCAAACCCGGATCCAGCCCAGAAGTCGGTTCGTCCAAAAAGAAAAGTTTCGGATCTGCTAACAGTTCAACTCCGATGCTAACCCGTTTGCGCTGTCCGCCGCTAAGTTCTTTGACAACAGCAGTGCGGCGGTGAGTCATTTCAATATCTTCTAAAGTTTTGGTCACTACTTGCTGAACATTTGTATCGGGAGGTAAGCGCAATTTAGCGGCATAACTCAATACTTCTTCTACTGTCAAATCTGCGTGAATAATATCATCTTGAGGGACATAACCGATTTGATTGCGATAAATATTGAAGTTTTGGCGCAGGTTGTCGCCGTTGAGAAACACAGCGCCTTCAGTAGTTTTCTCAATGCCTAAAAGCGTCCGCATTAAAGTAGATTTACCCGCACCGCTACCGCCGACTAAAGCTACAAACTGCCCCGGTTCGATCGCCAAAGTGATACGATCCAAACGCTTGGGAATCACCAGATTGTCAGCATCCAGGCGAATTTGACTGCCTCGGTCTTGCACCTCTAACGTATGATTGCGGTAAGTTAGAGTAAACGGGCCGATCCGAATCGCATCTCCCTCGGCCAACTGTACAGAATTTGTGATGCGCTGACCGTTGACAAAAACACCATTAACACTGTGATCGCGTAAAATATAATTGCCGCGACTGTCAGCATCAATTGTCGCGTGTCGCCTCGAAACCAGCGGCGCATCTAATTGTAGCGAAGCATTTGGATCGCGGCCCAACAAAACCGATCGATTGCTGAGGGGAATTGACTGTTTGCTGGGGGGAAAGATTTGACTCGCCAGGGGATTAAAATAAGTCACCAAAACTTGATTTTTGGGATCGAGACCAATTTTAATTTCTGTACCGTTTTTGAGACAATAACCGTCATTGGGAGTGATGCGAGTGCGATCGACAAATAAGCCATTAGTGCTCGGCTGCTGGCCGTCACCGTCGTAAATCCAGTAATTTTGGCCAATTTGGCGCAACACAGCGTGAACCCCCGAAACTGCCCGCCAGGGTTCGGGAACAACCAAATCAGCACGAGTGCGATCGCGCCCCAGTACGTGCTGCGGCTGTTTTAACTCTAACTGTATGCTTTGATCTTGACTCGTTAATACCAAATAAGGGCGATCGCTGACAGCAGTCGGTTGTCCTATATTACCTATCATATTGAAATAGCCTTTTTTGCATACACTTTTGTCAGCATATCAAAAGTGAGGCAACAATCCACTTATTTATTTGCGAACTTATGCAAATTATCTATACTATCGTCTTCCGCCCGCGTTACATCTATATTAATTATTCCCTATTCCCTCTTCATTCTGTCAACTATCAACTGTTCGTAGTGCGGTTCGTAGTGCGGACTTCAGTCCGCATTATGCGGACTTCAGTCCGCACTACGAACAACCGACAAACTTCGCAGCCGATTAATAGCCGCCGCCAATTCAAAGCGACGAAACATAGCAAAATCCCCCTCAGGAAAAGACGATAAAATATCCATTCCCTCGGCGTCAATATCTGCCATCACCAAATCGATAATTTCCGACAAAGTGCGCTTCCCGTCCATGTACTGCCCCTTAGCATAAACCATTGCCGAGGCGATCGCCCGCAACTGTCCCCTGTCCACAATTTGCTCGACAGCGCCCAAATCAATCTCCTCACTTCCGAAAGCCAATTCATCAACATCCCGCACCTTCACCCGCACATCTCGCCGTCCCCGACTCGGATCTAAACTAGCAGGAACCGGAACTCTTTGAGTAATCTCACCAAAACTTTCTCCCCCTTCAGCAGCGCGACTCGTCGAGTAATTATTTGCGATTTCTTTAGCTTTTTCTGTCACATCATATGCTTCAAAACTATCCATTGAAATCACAGTATCCGCCACATCAAAATAATCCCCACTTCCCCCCATCACCAAAATAGTCGATACGCCATAATCTGCGTACAACTGTTTCACTTTATCGACAAACGGCGTAATCGGTTCCTTATCCTTAGCAATCAGGGCCTGCATTCTGCGATCGCGAATCATAAAATTAGTCGCCGCCGTATCCTCATCCACCAACAAAACAGGTACTAAATCCCCTTCACAATCCGCGACTAATTGACTCTCCATCACAAAAGATCGAGATTCCCCCCTCTTCCCTGAAAACCCATCCGTTAAATCCCGTACATTGCTCGTCGCCGAACTTCCTTCTTCACTAGAAATCCATCCGTTAAATCCGTTAAATCCGCTACAGAATCCGTTGCCGAACTTCCTTCTCCCAACCTCCAAAGCCTCAATAATATTAGCAGCTTGCGACGTACTGCCGCTCGCATTTGCAGTAGAAAATTGTACAGTATCTCTACCTTGCGGCAAATGATTGATAAAAGGAGAAATATCCACCGACGCCACACTTCTGCCATCTTCCGCCCGAATTTTCACCGCCGCCGGACTTGTCACCACAAATTCCCTACCATCACCCGGAATATGGTTGTAAACTCCCAACTCAATCGCCCTGAGTAAAGTTGATTTGCCGTGATAGCCACCGCCCACAATCAAAGTAATCCCAGCGGGAATTCCCATACCGGAAATCAAACCGCGATTCGGACAATTAAACTCAACCTTTAACGACGGGGGCGACACAAAAGCCACAGCATCATTTAACAGAGAACGGTTGTCAACACCGCTGCGGCGTGGTAAAATAGAACCGTCAGCAACAAACGCAACTAATCCATTTTCAGCTAACTGCTGCCGCAACCAATCAGCATCTTCTACAGTTTCAACATGACGGCGACATTCCGCAGCATTTAAGCTAGAATATTTCAAAGCTTGGCTGACAATTTGCGGGATATCTTCGCACAGCATTTGAGCAGCTTGTCGCCCTAAAATACTGCGCCCGCCCGCCGGAAGTCCGACGGAAAATCGGATTTCAACTCCTCCTAAATCTCCGAACTCTGATGCAGTTGAGTCTAGAATAAATGCCGAAGTTCGTTCTAAAACTTCTTTGCCGAACCGACTCACTGCGATCGTACCGCTTTTACCGCTGCCGCGCCTGCTGCTGGTGCTATATGCTGCTTTGTCAAACTGGCGAGTTAGGTAATCTCGCAGGGCTATTTCTCGACTGCGAGATTGGAAAAGTTCGCGGGGAATTCGAGCAATGTTGGGCGGAACTTTGACTCTAAATTTACTGGGAGATGCAAAGGGATCTCCTTGAACATAATCAATTATTAATGTGAATTCTGAAAAATCATAGCTACCTTGAATATCTTTGTAGGCTTTGTAGCTTCGATTGTCTAGTTGCAGTAAATGCTGTCGCAGGTTTTCTTTGTTAGTCATTTCTTGTAAAGAAGAAGGAAGAAGGAAGAAGGAAGAAGGAAGAAGGAAGAAGGAAGAAGGAAGAAGGAAAAATTAGCCATTACCAATGCCCAATGCCCAATGCCCAATGCCCAATGCCCAATGCCCAATGCCCTATTCCCAATGCCCAATGCCCAATGCCCAATGCCCAATGCCCAATGCCCTATTCCCTATTCCCTATTCCCTATTACCGAATATCCAATAGTTTAGCTGTGGCATTGACAACGATTTGGGCAGAACCGGCGAAAAAAGGTCGATCGATATTTGCGAGTGTATCGGTAGACTGGTGGTAGTGGGGCGATCGCAAATTTGCAGTATCCGTCACCAACACAGCACCAACTCCTTTATACCAGAAAGGCGCGTGGTCACTACGCAAAACATCGGGAGTCAGCAGCCCTTTCAGGGGAACCGGCAGCGTCATCACCGGTGGTAAATCAGCTTGTGGCGACTCCGCAAAAGTACCCAAAAGCAGCGGATGTTCCGCATCCCCAATCACAGCGATAAACTCGCCCTTATCGGGAGAAGTCACCCCCGCTGCATCTAGAAAAGGTTGCGGTTTCAATCCTTCGGGATATCGCTGACATCCAGCCGTGCGGCAGGCATAACCGATCATATCCAGGACGATCGCACCCTGCAAATTTTTTAACCGCGCCGCGCTACCCGCAAATGCTAAACTGCCTAAAAGTCCGATTTCTTCCCGATCGAAAAATGCCACTTGCAATGTCCGAGGCGTAGGACGAGAACCCAGCAATCTTGCTACTTCTAAAACTGCCGCAACTCCTGTTGCATTGTCGTCAGCCCCAGGGGATTGTGGTACAGTATCGTAGTGTGCTCCAATTAAAATTGCACCAGCCTTTGAATCAGTACCTTTTCTCTCGGCGAAGACATTAATTCCGCGATCGAACTCCTGCAATTTTGGTGAAAAACCGAAGGTTTTCAGTTGTTGGGAAATGTAATCTCTCGTAAAAGAGCGAGCTCGTTCTCCCTCGCGTTCTCCTGCTAAAGTTTCGACGTGTTTCCACAACCGGGACGAGTCAACTTGCGGCTGACTGACTGCATTTTTTTCAGCAGGAGACTGGTTTTGGGAAGTGTGGATAGTGCGATCGATCGAAACTTCCGGTACAGCCGTTTTCGGCTGCCACGAATTAGAACCCCAACCCACAACTGCCACCGCAACCAGAATAAATAGCGCTATCGAAATCAATTGTTTCATCAGTAAGTCTATTTGATATTTTAGGCTATTATGTTTGTGATTTTACTTGACACCATCGTTAAAAATAACCATGTTTCCAAAAAAGAAACTCAAAGTTTTTAACATTTTTTCTAGTAGCGCTATCCTCAAAGATCGTATTGTATAACTAGCTCTTAGGTACGTAGTTGCGCTTCAGCGCTCTTTAGACATATATATTAAAGAGGGCTAAAGCCCAACAACGTACCTGCTTCACTGTAGTTCTGTAATTCCTGTTACTTGCTTCAGAAAATTCACGACGAACTCAAATACTAATTTACATTCGCAACTCACAACTCAAAACTACTTTTTCTCCCACTCTATCTCCTTATTTCCCAAAATTAACCCGCTACTGGTAGGGAAAGCATAAGGAATAGTTTTTGCGGAAAAATCAACAATTTGAGTTTGTTGTTTAAACCACTCCGAGTAACTGGGATTGAGTAACTCGTACAGTGCTTTTAAATCTTGGATTTCTGCCTCTAGCTGCGCTGCTGCTTGATTAATTTTGCGAGCTTGTGCTTGCAAGCGCTTTTCCCCGGTTTGAACGTGGTTTTCTACTTCTTTCCAGTGTTCTCCCGCCAGCAATTTATCTAGTTCACCTTGTTTGTAATTGAGTAAAGCCTGTTTTGCTTCCAGTTGCTTTTCAATAATTTTAGTCTCTCGGTCAATTTCCTGGATTTGCTGCAACCACTGCTCCCCAAAAGCAGCATTTTGCTGGTGGAACTCGGCAAGGGCCTCAGGAGTATTATTCTTGGGAAAACTGACTGTCACTCGGCACTCTGAGCGCTGTAGGCAAAGTTTTTCCCGCGCCTCTTGCAGAGAGGCAACTTCTGCTTGCAGCGCGCGGACTTCTGTTTGGAGTTCTGGGATCGTCTGACTCATTGGTTCAATTCGTGGATCTCTGCATCGATCTTAAGCTAATTGTTTATTTTTCTAACAAATCTCCGCCGCCTATGAGCGGGAATTTTCTAATTTTAGCGCGATCCCAGCCGATGTCTAGGCATAATGGCGGATAGTTTGTGGCACAATGGCCGATGACAGATCTTAAATTAAGATTAAAATTATAATTAGTTACAAAGATAAATTCTTATTTTTGAGCTCTTCAATTTACTAAAGCAACATAAATTCAGGTGCTATTCTTTCTGTAATTCCTCAACATATGCTCAAAGTATTTAGATTTCTTGAGACAGGAAGACATCTTTTTAAAATCAGGAACTGGAGCAAATGAAAATTACGTATCAATTCATTTTGGCATCTTTGACTGCTGCTACTTTTGGTGTTGAATGTAGCATTAATTCAATAAAATTGTCGGCAAGTATAGGGGATATAACCGACAATCGCGGTGTGGAAGAAATTGTGGTGGAGCCTGAGAAACTTAGCTCTTTGGGAGCGTCATATCGCCCCACTACTTCGGCAACAGCCGACTTATTTGTAGATAATTTATCCCAAAGAGAAGCTGTACATTTACCAAGCGACAACTTTATACATTCTCCGCAAAATTCCGAAAATAAACGTAGTTTTGGTCGGGAAACAATCTGTTCTTTTTTGGCTTTTATTTCTATAATAATCTCGTTATTAATCAGGACGAACACAGCAACTATCTTATCTAAGGCGAGCGGGAAATCTCACTCTGAAACAGAGAAAGAAAAGCTACCAGAAGCAAAAAAAGTGTTGCGTCAAAAAAAAGAACAAGATATCGGGGATACTATTGCCAAAATGACCCAAGATTTGCAGCAAACTGCGGAATACGCCCTGGATATTTGCGAGGAAATGAGCGTCTCGATCGTTGCTACAACTCCCGGCGGTCATATCCTGTCGTCTAACCAAGCTACCTGTCAACTTTTAGGATACTCTAAAAAAGAGTTGTTAGGCAAACAAATAGCTGGACTTTTCAAACAAACTGAATCACCGGCAGCCGGATTAGAATCAGCAACATTAACAGCCCAAGGTTCTGTCCGCAACGTCGAAAAAGTCTACCTTTCCAAACAGGGTAAAAAAATAATTGTACTGCTTTCAATTTCAACTATTCGCGACGGCAAAGGTGAAGTGAGCGGCAAGTTATATGTAGCACAAGATATTACCGATAGCAAGCGGGCTGAAAGAGATTTGCGGCGCAGTGAAAAAAAGTTTCGGCAACTGGTAGAAACTGTTAATGCTGCTGCATTTATCTATCAGCGCCGACAGTTGCGCTATGTCAATTCTCAGACAGAAGCTTTAACTGGATATACTCGCGAAGAATTGCTAGGATTGGATTTATACGATTTTATTCATCCAGATTTTCGATCGACAGTTAAACAATGGGGTAAATCCCGCCATCCGCGAGACAGTTCAGGCTCAAAATATGAAGTGAGAATTATCACGAAAACTGGAGAAACTCGCTGGATAGAAGCCACTGTTGATATTATCAAATATGAGAGAAAAGCGTCAATATTAGTCACAGCTTTTGACATTAGCGATCGCAAATTAGCAGAGTTAGAACTAGAAACATCTCTTTCTTTGCTTCAAGCAACCATTGAATCTACTGCTGACGGAATTCTGGCGGTGGACGGTAGCGGAAAAGTTGTCAGCTTTAACCGCAAGTTTGCTCAAATGTGGCAGTTGCCAGATTTTCTGCTAGATTCGAGAGATAGCAACCAAATTTTGGGGTATGGAATTAACCAGTTAAAATACCCGGAAATCTTTCTCAGCCGTGCTAAAGAATTGTCTGATATCCCCGCAGCAGAAAGTTTCGATGTCATCGAGTTTCAAGATGGCAGAATTGTCGAACGCTACTCGCTACCGCAGCATACTGGAGGCAAAATTACTGGTCGAGTGTTCAGCTTTCGGGATGTAACGGAACGCTGGCAATCTGAAGAAAAACTCCGCAAAAGTGAAGAACGCTTTCACCTGCTGACACGGGCAACAAATGATGCGGTTTGGGATTTTAATGTGTCAAGAAATGAGTATTGGTTGAGCGAAGAGTTTGAAAAAGTTTTTGGATACAAACTCAACGAAACTCAGACGATAGAATTAGAATTGTGGTGGCTGAATGTTCATCCCGAAGAACGGGAAAGAGTGAAGTCTAGCTTCAACGAAACAATGAACTCAGACGCTCAATGTTGGTCGGAGGAATACAGCTTTCGCCGCGCAGATGGGGGATATGTTTTTGTGCTCGATCGCGGTTACATTATCCGCAATGCTAGCGGCCAAGCAGTGCGGGCGATTGGCACTATGATGGATATCACTCAGCGCAGGCAAGCTGAAGAAATTATTCGCTATCAAGCTGTTTATGACCAACTCACAGGTTTACCGAACCGGATACTGTTTAACGATCGCCTGTTGGCTTCATTAAAACAAGCTAAAAAAAATGAAAAAATGCTCGCTGTGATGTTTTTAGACTTGGACAGGTTCAAAAAGATTAATGATACACTAGGTCACGCTGCGGGCGATCGCCTGTTAGAAGGTTTTGCCGGACGCATCAGCGACACTTTGCGATCGACGGATACGGTAGCCCGCTGGGGAGGCGATGAATTTACTGTATTGCTTCCCGAAATCAATTGCTTAGAAGATGCGATTAAAACAGCTCAAAGAATACTCGACAATTTAAAACCAGCATTTAAACTAGAACAACAGGCGTTTCACATCAGTAGCAGCATCGGCATTGCCCTTTATCCCAACGACGGCGAAGATGCCGAAACTTTAGTCAAAAATGCCGATGCTGCTTTGTACCGCGCTAAGGAAAGGGGAAGAAATAATTATCAATTATACACTGCAACACTTAATCCCGAAGGCAGCCAGTTGCTAAATATAGAAAACAGGTTGCACGAGGCTTTAGAACAGGGAGAATTTGAGGTTTTTTACCAGCCAAAAGTCAACATCACTACTTGGAAAATCCAGGGGATGGAGGCCCTGCTGCGCTGGAAACATCCAGAATTAGGTTTAGTTTCTCCGGCAACATTTATTCCGATCGCCGAAGAGAACGGATTAATTGTCCCTATTGGCGAATGGGTGCTGCAAACTGCCTGCACTCAAAATAAAGCTTGGCAGGATGCTTTGCAACCAGATTTGCGGGTAGCGGTCAACTTTTCGGCGCGGCAGTTTCAGCAATTTAATTTAGTGCAAATGGTGGCGAACTGTTTGGAAAGAACTGGTTTAGCACCGAAGTATTTAGAGTTAGAAATCACGGAGACTACAGCTATGCAAGATGTGGATTATACCACAAAAGTTCTGAGGGAGTTGCAGGCTATGGGAGTGCAGATTGCGCTGGACGATTTCGGTACTGGTTATTGTTCTCTAAATTATCTCAAAAAGTTTCCGTTGAATATCTTGAAAATAGACAAATCTTTTGTCAGCGAACTGACGACTGATCCGTGCGAACGGGCGATCGCAAATGCTGTAGCGACTCTGGGGCGAGATTTGAATTTGAGCGTGGTAGCTGAGGGAGTAGAAACTAAAGAGCAGTTGGATTGTTTGCGATCGCTCCACTGTCACGAAATTCAGGGTCACTATTTTAGCAAGGCGCTCTCGGCTGGGGATGCGAGCAAACTGTTGGTAAATTGTCTGTTGAGGAAAGTGAGAATTGCATGACATTTGTCAGTTGACAGTTGTAGGGGCGATGCCCCCGTGCTCGCCCTCCTAGTTGACAGTTGGGAAGTTGGGAATTCGATCGCCCGCGCCACATAAAATTAACTGGTTATCAGGTGATGGCGCTGGTTTAGGTATGTAGTTGTGATCTTTGCGCTCTTTACCTAAATATCAAGAAAGAGCGCTGAAGCGCAACTACGTACCTTGAATGTGAGAGCAAAGAGCGAATCGGTAATGCTGTGTCGTTGGAGGCGGGCGATCGATAACAGTAAAAGCGAGCGATCGTCTGATACAATCTCGATCGCGCCATAGAAATGACGCTGATTCCTTGCACGAAGTGGTATAAAAAATGTTGCTAAATACGCAGATGTTTTTAGCTCTTGGGAACTTTTGGTGATGCTAATACCAAGACCTTACTTTTGCAGCATCACGTTTGGTCATTGACATCTGTGATATTAATCACAGATGTATAATGATCTATACTATATCCATTTCTGGAGGAAGTTGGTATTGTTGACGTGCTACTCAAATTACAAATACTATTGCCATAGTATGAGCTATGTAAGAAAAATTTCAGTAAAACTGTTTCATCACTTTAGAGACAGGCTGTCTAATACTGAAAAGAGTATATACCTAATTTTAGCTGCATTATTAATTGTTCAAGTTGCTCAATTAGTTGTTCAATTAATAGCTGAGAACAAATACGTGTTTAGTGTTATTCTTGGTATAATAATTCTTGCCCTTGGTCTTTATCTACACTTAAAGCGACAAAGAGGTGTTAGAAATAATCATAAACTATCTGATTTAGAAGATCAGAATAATTTAACTACAAATAATAACATCAATACAGATGGTGGAAACTATAATGGAGTAGTTGAAGGTAATTATATACAAGGTGATTATATAAACATACAAGACAACCGTGTAGACATGAGCAAAGATATTACTTCCATTCTTAATGATTTTCGAGTTATTTTAACTGAAATGCAAAGTCAAGGATATAATACAAAGCAAGCAATAAACCAAATGGCTAAAGAGTTAGCCGAAGAGACTCGAAATAAGCCCTACGTTAAAGGCAAGTTTCATATTGACGAAAATGCTGATGACAGTGAAGTTTTTCAAGAATTTGTTAGGCTTTTAATTCAACATAAGTATCTATTCAATCAAACAACAGGCTATGAAGAAGAAAATCATGGAGAAAACATTAACTATGAAAGACATACAATTTATCTGGAATCAGACAAAGATGATTTTTGGTGGTATTACAAGATAAATGGTCCTCTGTGTAATGAAAGTGGTAAATGTTGTTCTGGCAAAGACTGGGCAATCGATGAAGCGAAAGAGAAGATAGACGAAGCAAGATTTAGTAATTGGTAGATAGAAGTGTGTGGCTGTAGCTCACTAATCAATCAGGTATCAAATTTCAATTGTAATAACTTAAGGAGATATCAAGATGAGTAACAATGAAAACTGGACTGTTAACACAGGTGGCGGTAATTTCAACAAACATATTCAAGGTAGTTACATTCAGGGAAATTACTATGCCGCAGGAAAGCCTCAAAGTTTAGTGCAAGCAGCAGGCGAAATTCAAGCATTACTCAAGCACCTAGAAACCAGCTATCCTAGCGATATACCAGCAAGAGATATGGTAGTGGCAACGGAAGTGGTTAAACACATCGAGACTAACCCAACAATGAAACAAAAAGTTATAAATGCTGCGAAAGAAGGTGGTTTAGCAGCGTTAGAAAAAGCTATCGATAATCCAGCCGGGGCGTTTATTATTGGGGCAATCAAAGGCTGGCTGGAAGTGAAGAATAATTAGCGATCGCAATTATCTTTAATCGCCGCTTTAATTTTGGAGTTTGGACAAAATAGATCACCTTTTCGGTTAATCTTCGATATCCCCCGCGAGCGATACCTCATCAATTACAACGAATAGCGCGATGAATATCGCATTTATGGGTGTGCCATGCAGCTCGATCGCTGGCCCTGCAATGCCCGCAGGTGCTGCGGGCATTGCAGCACTCTTAAACAAGCTGGATGGCTTTTACGACCGATCGATCTTGGCGATCGATCGCCCGATCGACTTAAAACTTAAAATAGTGTGCAGAATAACGGATTTGTGCCAAAAGACAGACGAAAATATCGCTACCCCAACATAAATGCTTTGTCTATGCAGCCAATTCGCACATTTAACGTTTCCCCGTCTCTGCCGGCAATTCTCGAACCCCTACGCAAACTTGCCTACAACTTGCACTGGGACTGGAACGTCGATACCAAAGACCTCTTCCGCCGGCTCGATCGAGATCTCTGGGATTCCAGCAATCAAAACCCGGTGCTGATGCTCGGAACCATTTCTCAAGAGCGACTGCAAGAAATGGCAGAAGATGAAGGCTTCATTGCTCAAATGAACCGAGCAGCCCAGCAGCTAGACGATTATCTCAAAAATCGGGCCTGGTATCGCAAACAGCGCGGCACCGATCGCCAGGAATGCTACGCTTACTTTTCGATGGAATTCGGCTTAGTTAAAGCCCTACCCATCTATTCCGGCGGTTTGGGCGTACTCGCAGGCGACCACCTCAAATCTGCTAGCGACTTGGGCTTGCCCTTGGCTGGCGTAGGCTTGCTGTATCAAGAAGGCTATTTTTCGCAATATCTCAACGCCGACGGCTGGCAGCAAGAACGCTATCCGCTGAACGATTTCTACAATATGCCGCTGCACCTAGAACGCAATCCCGACGGTTCGGAATTGCGGATTGAGGTGGACTATCCCGGCCGCAAGGTATACGCCCGGATTTGGCGGGTACAGGTGGGCACCGTGCCTCTGTACCTAATGGATACAAATATTGAACCTAACAGCCGCTACGACCAAGATATTACAGACCAACTGTACGGTGGCGACAAAACTCTCCGGATGCACCAAGAAATCATGTTGGGCATCGGCGGCGTGAAAATGCTCAAGGCTTTGGGCTTGACAGTTACGGCTTATCACATGAATGAAGGCCACGCGGCTTTCATGGCTTTGGAACGCATCCGGATGCTGATGGAGGAACATCACCTGAGTTTCTTGGAAGCGGAACAGGTGGTGATTTCGAGCAGTATGTTTACGACTCACACGCCTGTGCCTGCTGGGTTTGACTTGTTCGAGCCGGATATGGTGATGCACTATCTGGGTCAGTATCCCAAGATGTTTGGCTTGTCGCAAGATGAGTTCCTGGGATTGGGCCGGGAGGATACTAAAGATTTGTCTGGGCCTTTGAATATGGCAATTTTGGCAATTAAAATGTCGAGTTTTGTCAACGGGGTGGCGGCTTTGCACGGTGTCGTGTCGCGCCCGATGTTCCAAGGGTTATGGCCGGGTTTGCCTGAGGAAGAGGTGCCGATTACTTCGATTACAAACGGGGTTCACGCTCGCAGTTGTGTTGCCAAGTCTACTCAGGAATTGTACGATCGCTATCTTGGCCCGGATTGGGAAATGACTCGCAAGGACGATCGACTGTGGGATCGGATGTCATCGATTCCTGATGAGGAATTGTGGCGGAATCACGAACGCTGTCGATCGGAGTTGGTAGTATTTGCACGGGAATGGTTGCAAAAGACTCTGCGCGAGCGCGGGGCGGCTCAAACGGAAATTGAGCACGCGCGCGAGGCTCTCGATCCGAAGGTGCTGACGATCGGGTTTGCACGCCGTTTTGCTACTTACAAGCGGGCGACGCTGTTTTTGCGCGATGTCGATCGAATTATGCGGATCATGCGGGACAAAAACCGCCCCGTGCAGTTTGTGATTGCTGGGAAAGCTCACCCGATGGATATTCCGGGTAAGGAATTGATTCGGGATATCGTTCACTTCATCCGCGAGCACGAAACCATCAATTCGATGGTGTTTCTGCCGAATTACGACATTAACGTCGCTCGGATGATGGTGTCCGGTTGCGATGTGTGGCTGAATACGCCGCGCCGTCCCCGTGAGGCTTCTGGTACTTCCGGGATGAAAGCTTCGATGAACGGTTTGCCAAACCTCAGCATTCTTGACGGTTGGTGGGATGAAGCGGATTATGTTCGCACTGGTTGGCCGATCGGACATGGCGAGTTTTACGAAGATACTAAGTATCAGGATGAAGTCGAGGCGAATGCTTTGTACGACTTGATGGAAAAGGAAGTTGTACCGCTGTTTTACAACCGGGATTCTGATGGAATTCCTCGGGGTTGGACGGCAAAAATGAAGGATTCTATTGCTTTGAACTGTCCTTTCTTCAATACTGCTCGGATGGTGAAGGATTACGCGCGGCGGGCTTATTTCCCCGTGAGCGATCGCTATCACACCATGACTTCCGACGGGTGCGCTCCGGCGAAGGAGTTGTCTCAATGGAAGAAACACGTCCTCGGGAAGTGGCAGAACATTAAGATTGAGGCTGTTGATATTTCCCAGGATAAGGAAGTTAAGGTCAATCAGTCGATCGCTGTTAAATCTCGCATCAATCTGATGGGATTGACACCTGCGGATGTGCAAGTTGAACTGTATCAAGGTTCGGTTGATGCTAACGGAGATATTGTCGGCGGCGTGCCGATGGTAATGGAGTATTTGGGTGAAGATCCTAATAATGCCAGTCTTTATACGGCTGACATTACTTATACTTCTAGCGGCTTGCAAGGTTTGTCGCTGCGGGTTTTGCCGAAGCACGACAATCTCAGCAGTCCCTATGAAGTTGGTGTGATTCTCTGGGCACATTAAACAGTTGACAGTTGACAGTTGACAGTTGACAGTTGTCAGTTGTCAGTTGTCAGTTGTCAGTAGGGGCGGCGCCCCCGTGCCCGCCCTCTTAGTTGAGTGTTGTCAGGAGAATAAAGGAAGATTTTCCTAATTCTCCCCCTCTCCCCCGCGAACACCTGTGTTTTGCAAAAATCATTTTTTATTGTAGTGCTGTCCCCGCTCGCGTGTGTGTATAATCACGCGAGCGGGGACAGCACTGTAAATGCAAAACTACAGATGCTCCCTCTCTCCCCCTCTCCCCCTCTCCCCCCCTCCCCCTCTTCTTATCAAAGTTGAGGAATGACGATGTAACCTGTGGCGCGATCGCCCAAAACCAAATTCCGCTCTATTCCCCAGTACCACCAGTGAGCGCCGATATAAGCGCACAGCAAGGCATCTAGCTGGTCTTCTAAGGCTTTGAGAGTTGCAACACTGGTGGGGATTTCGGGGATTTTTGAACCACCGCTCACAGGCAAAATTCCTGTGCTACAAGACAGATTTAGATAGGGTTCAAGGCTCGGTAAAATATCGATAATATACTGGCAGAGTTTCATCAATTCTAGTTGACGCTCTGCCAGTTTTCCTTTTTTGTATTTGATGATTCTATCTAATTGAAATAGATTAATTGTGGCTGGATGGGGAAACACTTCTATTTGATATCTTCCTAATTTCTTAGCTTCAATAGTTGGTGCATGGACAAATCCTCTGGCTTCCAAACAAAGGCCGAATTCTACCGTTTTTTGGGCGAAAGGCCTCGAAAGGTTGGCGGGATAGCAGCCTGCGTGGTAGCGCCCGAAGTGTTTGTGGGTGAGTTTGTCGGCCTCGCGCATTCCTGTTAGGTTGGTGATGATTGTGGGGGCGTCTACGGCGATGATGGCTGGTTCGGTTGACCCGATTTGGCGATCGATCCAGGTGAGGATGTCGTTAAGTGATTGTTGGCGATCGCACTCGATGAATTGTAATTGGTTATTTTCCCAATTTAAGCAGCACAAACCGCTGGCGCCTGAACTCCAACCTAAATCGATGCCGATAAATTTCATAATATTTTTAAATTAGTCCTGGACGCGCGCTGAGATTAGAAACCCGGTTTCCTCGTATATTTCTCGTTCCTGTCCCCAAAATCTCGTAGAAACGGAGTTTCTGACCCCCATCTGTCAGCCGTGATAATTATAGCGGTTATCAGAAAGATTCGCGGACTTTGTTGGGCTTTAGCCCTCTGAATTTAGTGGTTTTGCAAGCTGTCTATTATACCTCATCTTTTTGAGAAACGCTATATATCTCTTGCAAAAATAGTTAGGACGGGCAGGATGCCCATCCCACAAGATTTATTTTTTATTGTGGAACGAGCAGGAGAACCCGTCCCATAAATTGATGAAAAGGATTTTTGCAAGAGGTCTATTATACATAAAAATCTAGCTACAGATTAGGATACAGCAGTGCCGTTTCCTACAGATTATTGTGTGCGAGAGATAATTACATTATCATAAATATGATACAATGCAATGATAGATATAAAATTGGATAGGAGAAATATAGTATGTTGGCAGAAACAGAAAAACGCTACTATACTCCCGAAGAATATTTAGCTTTAGACGAAGCTGCGGAATACAAAAGCGAATATCTAGATGGAAAAATATTACCGATGACTGGTGGAACAGCTAATCACAATAAAATTGCTGGGAATTTATACAAAAGATTTCCCTTGACTGTGAGCGGGCAAAATTACGAGATTTTTATCAATGATATGCGGTTGTGGATACCGCGTTATCGTCTGTACACTTATCCAGATGTGATGGTGATTCAGGATGAACCGGTTTATCTGGAAAACAACACCACGACTGTGACAAATCCGTTGCTAATTGTTGAGGTTTTGTCGAAATCTACTAAAGATTATGACAGAGGGGAGAAGTTTCTTTATTATCGATCGATTCCTGAACTTCGGGAATATATTTTAATTGACCAATACAAATATCATGTCGAACAATTGACTAAGACGGCTAATGATAAATGGCTCTTTACTGAGTATGAGTCAGAAGATTCTGTATTAGCAATGGACTCGGTTGAGTTCCAAATTAGCTTGACGGATATTTACGATCGCATAAATTTTGAAGTCGCAGCAGAATAGACTTGTTGCACAACCGTCTGGCAGCAAGGATTTCAGCCACCAGTCTGCCGAATTCGGGCGATCGCGCGAACCGCACTCAACTCTTCTCCTGCTTCTCATCGGATGGCGCGGGCTGTTGTTTCATTTCCTTTTGATATTCTCTGGCTGCTTGTTCCAAAATGAATGCTGACAAGCTGCTGACTGAACGGCGTTCTCGATCTGCCCACTCTTCAAGGATGTCATGGATTCCATCAGCCAAATAAGTGGTTAAGCGTTTGGTCATCAGAGGCTCAGTATTTTCATGTCTAGGGCGATCGTCATTGTGCTGTATCTGTGCTCTTTTGTCGAGCCTGCGTCATTTACTACACATATATACGGTGTTTAAGTGGTATACTCTTAGAGAGTCAAAAGCCAGCGCTGAACTTCCTACGGCCCGCGCTGGCTTATGGCTCCCAAATAAGCAAGGAGACAATCTCTATGGTAAGACCTGGAAGCGACGAGAGCGAATATAGTCGCGGCTATCAACAAGCTTTGAATGATTTTGGCATCACGCAACTGCTGTCACGCATCCGCAACTACTCGGATGACGATTTTGATGCCACTGGCGCGCGCATGACTGGGCCAGAGCTCGAAAGCTTTGCGGTGTTTCTGATTCTGCGTGTCGGCGCGAATCTGAAGGGAAGTACGATCGCCCGCTATCTCAACACTCTCAGAAAAGCCAATTCTCCGGTAATTGCCGATCGCGCCTACCAACTCAACTCAAATGCGCGATCGAAAACATCGGAAGAGTCAGATCGCATTTCTTGGGCGATCGTCCGAATTTTACCGAATGCTCAGCATTATACGATCGCCCGTTTTGTGAACCGCCAAGATGCGGACGATCGGCGGCGGGCGTTGTGTCGGTTTATTCCGGGGGGTGTGTTTGAGGTTGTGTGGGAGTGCGATTGCGATCGGGCTTAATCAATTGTAAATTTCTTTCTCCCTCCCCTGATTCATGGGGAGGAGTGAAGTTAATCGTCTACGAACCAGTACAGGAGGTAATCATTTAATGGAAAGAATAGAGAAGTACCGCCAATTTATCCGCCAGTTACTAACCACTCATGCCACAGTCGATCCAAATTCAGATGTTGAATGTCAGTTGGTGTTCGATACAGAACAAGACCATTACCAAATTTTAGACATTGGCTGGGAGGGATACAAGCGGATTTATAACTGTTTCATTCACTTAGATATCAAGGATGGTAAAATCTGGATTCAACGCAATATGACAAAAGCTGATTTAGGACAAGAATTAGTTGAGATGGGAGTACCCAAAGAGGATATTATTTTAGGGTTGCATCCACCTTACAAGCGTCCATATACTGGCTATGGAGTTGCTTAGGAAATGTGTAATGTTCCCCAGAAAAACCTGTTGAAATCGAAATAATCAATGTCTGAGGCAACGCAACCTAAAAGTTAATTTAACTGTCTAACGATTAACATCGAGACAATTTTGGCATTCCATCAACCCCCTGACTTTATTTAGACGGTTTAGAAGGTTCGGGACTGATAATTAGCAACTGATCGCCTGATTGACTTTGTTGAATGGCCATCACTGGCGGGCGTGATTTTGGGTCTTTTTGCTGTTCTGTTGTTAAAGCAGGAAACAGATAAATCCAGTTTCCTCTCTCCAAAAGCAACCGCCAAACTCTAGCTTGTTTGGAGTTATTAAAATCTTTTGTGCTCAAATCTGTAAATCGACCTATATCGCCGATCGCTTTAAATTCTTTTGGATTGAGTGTAAAGCCAACATCATCGGGTTTTCTGCCTAAAGCAATGTTATCTTTCTTGCCGATTAAAGTGACTGCGGGTAAAGACGAATTTTCCCCTGCATCGCGTCGGGCATCGGCAATACCTTGGTAGCGAGCAGACCAAAACAACATTAGTAATACCAAACTAACGATAATAATTTCGTTAGCCAGCGATCTTACCAATTTAATCGATTTAAATCGATCGGTATTAAATTGCTGCCAAGATATCAGTGGGTGATAAAGCCACGGAGTTCTGGTTATGCGAGCAGAGGAAGACAACGTTATTATCCAATTGACTATAGCAGAAAATTTCCTATTTACAATATCAAATACCCACAAAATGTGGTAAATAGCTAGAGAGGTTAGCAGAAACGCGAGTAAACTTTTGAGGGTCGTCCAGTGGTCAGCAAAAAAAACCTGAATCGGTACTATAAAAAACGATTCTACTGGTAAATCAAGGGTCATTACCTCTAATTGAAAGTAGTAAAAATAAGACCAGCGATAAATCCAGCCTGTGAAAAACAAAGCTGTACCAAGCAAACCAACAATACTAGCAAAGTTACCTAAAATATTCGGTTCAGGAGTCTGTGGGGTAGTCGGTTGGGGATTCGGGGGAGTCGGCTGGGGAGTTGGTTGGGGAATCGGTTGGGGAGTCGGTTGGGGAGAAGCGGTCACAGAATCACCTTCAAAAAATGTACTGAATCACCTTCAAAAGAAGTGAAATACAATTTTATAACGGTAGCGGAGTTAACGCTTATCATTGAAGGGGGTTTAGGGACATTATGAAACGCAACACACTTTCATTTCTAGTTGTAGGATTTTTTACAATAACAGCGGGTATGGGAGCACAAGTCAATGCTGCCAGCCAACCACAAAATTTGCTATCCATACAAGCACAAGCTAATGCTAGCCAGACGGTACCCGTAACATTACGGACGCAAGCGCAAATTGTGATGAAAGGAGGTGAAAAAAGAGATGGCCAAGTTGTAAAAATAGATCGGAAAGGGCAAAAATTATGGATAGAGGCATCCGGGCAACAGCGATCGCTCCCGTTGAGCCAAATTGAGAACATCATGTTTCCCAAAAGTACGCCACCACCTAAGAGTAATCGGGGGCTTCGTTATCGGCGCTTCGATTCAGCCATATGGAATGGCATTCCCATGAGTGCTTTTGAGCTGAAAAATGCTGCTAAAGGTGAAGCTGTGGTGCAACTGAGTTCGCCTGTCGTCGATAGCGCGCAACTAAAATACATTTTGAACGTACCGAAAAACAAGCGATTTTTCGTCGATGAAATGCGATTTAATGTGCAGAAAAAGACGATAACAATTGTAGCGACTCCTTATTGAGTCCATCGGGGGTCAGAAACCGGGTTTTTTACGAAAATATTTCGTTGTAGCCCGCAGATTCGATAAAAACCCGGTTTCTTTCGGTAGGAGTGCGTTCAGTTTTAGCTTGGGCTGAGGAACGAAACCCAACTTGTTAGATTTATAGAGTTGGGTTTCCCGAAGCTCAAAATTTGGGCATGGACGAAAATACATTGCTGTTTGCTGAAACCCAATTCAATATTCGCGATGCCGCCTTATTGGGATTGCAAAACACTAGACTCATTACTTTAAGTGCTTGCGAAACCGCCATACAAGCGAATTCCAACGGTGAAGAAATATCGGGAATGGCCTATATATTCGAGCGGGCGGGCGCGCAAGCTGTGATGGCGAGTTTGTGGAGTGTTGATGATTCAGCTACTAAAGATTTGATGGTTGAGTTTTATAAAAATATTAATAAAGGGATGAGTAAAGGGGAAGCTTTGCGGCAAGCTAAGTTGAGTCAAATTAGTCGCCATCCGTTTTATTGGTCGCCGTTTATTTTAATTGGCGATCCGCGGTAGTTGAAATTCGGCGGTGGTTGAAATTTGGTTGAAACCGGGCGGTTGAAATCCGGCGGTTGGAAACCGCGTCTACACAAACAAAACCCGCCTTCGCGGGTTGAAGAGTTGACAGTTAAAATTACACGATATTCAGTCCGCTTGGCATGGACATCGTATAAAAGCTTATATAGCCTTTCTCAAAAAGATGAGGTATAACTGACAGCTTACATAAACCTTTAAACTAAGAGGGCCCAAGCCCAACAACGTACCTCATCTTTCTGATAACCGTTATATTTGGCATCCAAAAGATGCGATCGCACAACCAATCGCCCAAACCGGCCCAACTAAATTTATACACCCAAGACGGCAAATACAACACAACGTATACGGTTTGCCACAATGCCCGAATCGATCGCACGCCCTACATTAGGAAGAGTAAAGAAAAGCAGTCCAAAGCTGTAGCAGTAAAAGCCTCACCGATGCAACCGTCCCCCAACAGGTTCGGTAAATACACCTTCATCGCAAGGTCTAACCGCCCGCAGTATAGAGATAAGCACCCTATCGAAGACTGTTGATGCAAAGTAAATGATTTTCTAGAAACTTCTTGAATAATCAGGTAAAAGCTGGTAGTGTCGATCGAGTGTTGAAGCATCAAGCTGCTAAATATAGCAGTTTTGTAGTAGACATAACGAAAGAATACACATCAAAAACCTGTTCAAAGTGTGGACAGAGAATTAAATGGCGCTTTCAATATTTCGTTGAAAGCTTTGAGAGATACCTCCTTGACGGGAGAGCTTGCTGCTTTCACCCGTCTTGCCATACACGGCTAATTCTGGCTTAGTCCTGGATTTACCGGGTTAAATGTATCTGACTACCCGTAAACCCCGAAGTAGCATCGCAGTTCTGAATAACCAGACTATCACACAGATAGAAAACCAAAATTTTGTAGAGATTGGAGCCGGAACACCCCTATGGGAAAAGTAGTTGGAATTGACTTAGGTACGACAAACTCCTGCGTCGCAGTTATGGAAGGCGGCAAACCCACCGTCATAGCCAACGCCGAAGGGGGTCGCACCACACCTTCCGTAGTCGCATATGCTAAAAATGGCGATCAACTCGTCGGACAAATCGCCAAGCGTCAAGCCGTGATGAACGCCGAAAACACCTTTTACTCAGTAAAACGGTTTATCGGGCGTCGGGTTGACGAAGTAACCCACGAAACCACAGAAGTTTCCTACAAAGTCCTGAAAGTTGGGAACAGCCTCAAACTAGACTGTCCCGCCCGCGGCAAGCAATTTGCTCCCGAAGAAATTTCCGCGCAAGTGTTGCGTAAACTCGTAGAAGATGCCAGCAAATACCTCGGCGAAACTGTTACCCAAGCGGTAATTACAGTGCCCGCTTACTTCAACGATTCCCAGCGCCAAGCTACTAAAGACGCGGGAAAAATTGCCGGTATTGAAGTTCTGCGGATTATTAACGAACCTACAGCAGCAGCTTTAGCCTACGGATTAGATAAAAAGAGCAACGAAACCATCCTCGTATTTGACTTGGGTGGCGGTACTTTCGACGTATCGATTCTCGAAGTAGGCGACGGCGTATTTGAAGTGCTAGCAACTTCTGGAGACACTCACCTCGGTGGTGACGACTTCGACAAAAAGATTGTTGATTTCATCGCCGGAGAATTCCAAAGAGCCGAAGGAATTGACCTCCGCAAAGATAAACAAGCACTCCAACGCCTGACGGAAGCAGCCGAAAAAGCCAAGATTGAACTTTCGAGCGTTACTCAAGCCGAAATCAACTTGCCGTTTATTACCGCGACTCAAGACGGGCCAAAACACTTGGACACCACCTTGACTCGGGGCAAGTTTGAAGAGCTTTGTTCTGATTTGATCGATCGCTCTCGCATTCCCGTAGAAAACGCAATCCGCGACGCCAAACTCGACAAATCTGCAATTAATGAAGTCGTCTTAGTTGGTGGTTCTACACGCATCCCAGCCGTGCAAGAACTCGTCAAAAAAATCCTCGGCAAAGACCCCAACCAAACGGTAAACCCGGATGAAGTAGTTGCAGTCGGTGCAGCAATTCAAGCAGGCGTGCTCGCAGGCGAAGTCAAAGACATCCTGTTGCTCGACGTTACTCCGCTGTCTCTGGGCGTCGAAACCTTGGGCGGCGTGATGACCAAAATCATTCCCCGCAACACCACAATTCCTACCAAGAAGTCGGAAACTTTCTCGACTGCTGTAGACGGCCAAACAAACGTGGAAATTCACGTTTTGCAAGGCGAACGGGAAATGGCAAACGACAACAAAGATTTGGGAACTTTCCGCTTAGATGGAGTTCCACCGGCCCCCCGCGGCGTACCTCAAATCGAAGTTACATTTGATATCGATGCCAACGGTATTTTGAATGTAGCTGCTAAGGATAAAGGTACTGGTAAAGAACAATCTATCAGCATTACCGGTGCTTCTACTTTGCCCAGCAACGAAGTCGATCGCATGGTTCGGGAAGCCGAATCGAATGCTTCTGCTGACAAAGAACGTCGCGAAAGGATCGATCGCAAAAACCAAGCCGATTCTCAAGCCTACCAAATCGAGAAGCAGTTGGCAGAATTGGGCGATAAAGTTCCTGCTGATGACAAAACCAAGATTGAAGGCTTGCTAAAAGACTTGCGGGCTGCGATCGAGAGTGAAGATGACGATCGCATCAAAACCCTGACAACCGAATTGCAGCAAGCATTCTATGCAGTCAGCAGTAACCTGTACCAACAAGCAGGCGGCCCGACTGACGGCCCCGGCGGCCCTGGAGACGGCGGCCCGACTGGCGGCGGCGACGACGTGATTGATGCCGACTTCACAGAAGGCAACAAATAGCAGGCTAAACTAAAAGCCCGCAGTTAGAAGTAGGAAACCCGGTTTTGAATAGAGACCGGGTTTCTCTGTATTCGGACTTGTATAATGTTAAATTTTGTAGGGGCGGGTTCACCAAAAATAACTGCCACTAATCGACAATCTCATAAACCCGCCCCCGCCCGTGATATAAAGGCAGTATTTAAGCCGGAATCAATATTATATTGCAATCAGGAGTAATCTAAATGTCTCGTCCTCCTATACAAAATTCCCCCGCAAATACTTCGAGCAAATCTCAGGCTGCATCCTTGCGCCGACTCCGCCGCATCAGCCATTTACTCGACAACGCAATTCCAATTCCCGGCACAAAATACCGCATCGGACTCGATCCAATCTTGGGACTAATTCCGGGCGGCGGCGATTTAGTCGGCTCAATTTTTGCAGGTTATGTTGTGTTTAAATCTGCTCAAATGGGAGTGCCACAAGAAACCCTAATCCAAATGGCTGCAAACATCGTATTAGATACAGTTGCCGGCACTGTACCCGTGGCTGGAGACTTGTTGGATGTTGCTTGGAAAGCTAATGTCAAAAATATAGAATTGCTAGATGCTCATTTAGGTTCGCCTGAACCTGCTGGAAAAAAAGCTGACTGGTTATTTGTAGCTGCTTTGCTGTTAGGTTTGACGTTAATTGTCGGAGGCATTATTTTCTTAAGCGTTATGCTTTTCGGGTGGTTATTCCGAGTATTTACTGGGGGTTAATCTTAGATTTTAGGGTAAAAACAATAGATTTGCGATCGCCAGCAACAATTTACTTATAGCGGTTATCAGAAAGATGAGGTACGTTGTTGGGCTTCAGCCCTCTGAGTTTAGTGGTTTTGCAAACTGTCTTTTATAACTCATCTTTTTGAGAAAGGCTATACTTTCTTCCTTCCTAATTCTTCCTACCCTTCGGGAACAGCTTCGCCGAACGCGCCCTTCGCGTCTTCGCGGTTCAAAAATCAAAAATCAAAAATCAAAAATCGGTTGACGGCGGCCCCCATCTGCGGCTACCCTGTGAAGTAATAGGTTGCTTTGCTTTTAGAGGAAGCAACCCGCGTCGCCCAAAAATCTAGTTGCACTGTCCAAAGCTGTAGCAAGCAGCCAAGGACAGCATAACCGCCAAACTGGTATCAGCAGTCTGGAGGCTCGGAGTATCTTAACATTCTCTGCGGCCGCCCTGCTATGCGTTGAAAAGCGGGGCGGCTGGATTTTTGGGTTTCCTTAGAAAACCCAAAGTCAGGAGAACATAATATGTCACAGGAATTCGTCCCCGACGAAAACGAATCGGTTAGCGAAGCCCTCGAAGAGGATTGTCCAAATTCGGATCCAGTAGAAATATCCGAACAGGATATAGTGCTGGTAACGGTTGTAGGTTCGCCCCAGGGTGTCAGAGAAACGATTCTCACTTTATACCGATTGGGATTTGCCGAAGTTGGCGATTGGAGTCCCGTACAACGGGCGGCAAATGCTGGCCAGGTGATGAGTGTACTGATTCGTCGGAAGCGGGCTGACGGTACGCCGCCGAGAAAATCTGGGCGGTAAGTTGCAAGGTTAAGTCCTTTTTAGGGCTTCGCATGGGGCCGAGAAACCGGGTTTTTACGAGAAGACGCGTTGTGATTCGCAGATTTGCGAAAAAACCCGGTTTCTTTGGTTGAAGTGCGTAAGTTCTGTTTACATTCCTGAATAATTTTACGGCAAAAGTAAGAGACTGGCGATCGCGGGCAACAACTTACTGCAAGCTTCTACCAACGTCGCTGCACTCGGTAAACCAGCAATAGTGCCTTTGATAATTTTCATTGCCGTTTTCCCCGCCTTTTGCATCGTGCTTTCTTGGGGATTTTCTCCTAATTTTTCCAAAATCTTTATCTGTTCTAATGCTTCAGCTTTATCATCATCAGATAAATTAGTTTCAGATGCGATCGCACTTTGTAACTTAGTCAACAGTTCTTTGATGTCTGGTTTGTCAGGTTCAGAAGAATCCGATAATTGATTAATTGTATTGGCAACTGTACCGCTGTTATCTCCCAAACCTAACGCTCCGGCACCGCTGGCGTTAACAGTTCCGCCTGAAAATTCAATTTTACGACTTTGATCGATTTGGTCACTCATAACTTTACTCTCTGATGTAGATTTAACTTCATTAGTAATCGTAACATTAACAGGCCGCTTAGCGAGCAATTTTACAAATTCATTTAGCTCCAAACTTTTTTGACGGTAGATTTCTATTTCTCTATCTTTAGCTTTTAGTTCAGATTTGTGCTTGCCTTCTAAAGATTGTATTGTCTGTTCATATAGTTTTATGATTCGACTCAGGCTTTCGTCACTTTCCATAGTGATGCTAGTAGTTTATGCTTGGCTGTCCTCCTGATTAATATTAATTTGTATGGGTTGTTCCGCTAAAATTTTAGCTATTTCTCTCAGTTCCGCTATTTCCTGACGATACAAAGCTATTTCTTCATCTTTAGCTTTTAATTCTGCCTGCTCTTGAGATCGTAATTCTTCTTTGTATTTGTCTGCCAGCGCCTTTTCTAATTTATCTATACTGCGATCTTCAGACAAATTATTAATAGTATTGGCTGCTGTACCGCTAGTATCTCCTAAGCCAAATGCTCCGGCACCGGTAGCGTTAACCCTTCTCCCTGAAATTTCAGCTTTGCGACTTTGGTCGATGTTATCGCTGGTGGCTGTACTGTCTGCTGTAGAATGATTGCTAATGTTTATTATAGGGTTAGATGGCTGAGGTACGCTTGAACGATTTACCAAAGATTGACTAAACACTCCTCTCACAAAGTCTTGAAAGACACGGTAGTGATGTCTTTGTATTGCAATAATTTCATCTTTACTTTTTAATTGCTCGGCTTGCCTTTGAGCTTCTAGTCTTCCTTGATAAACTTTATCCCAACTTTGCTCAAGTTTTCCCTTATCAGTTTCTTCGGAAACTTTGAGAGTCAGTAAAACATCGTTTCCTTTTTTATCTAGAGCTTGAATTGAATCCGGTGTAATGTCTGGAAAATCTTGCATCAACTTCTGAAAAGCTGCGGTAAAAGCTTCTGGGTTAATCCCATCTTTAAGCAAGATTTGCACGGTTGTCAGAATCTTTTTATAGAGTTTCTCGAAATCGCCCGGTTCAAAACACTTGTTGATGTGGTGAGGGCGGCGATCGCGATCGTCAGTTCCCGGTTTAGCGTTTTCCAAGAGATAAATAAACCGACAGTCAACGCGATCGAGCTTTGTATTAGCGTCAATGTTCCAAGCTTCCAAACAAGCACCTGTAAAAGAAGATGCTGTAAAATCTGTTGCCAAGGCTTGAGTTTCACTGAGGTTGGCGAATTCCAAATTAGCTTGATGCAAAGTTGCTTCGCTGAGGTTAGCGTACTTGAGATTAGCCTCGTTGAGATTGACACCTGTCAGGTTTGCTCCTTCGAGATTCGCACTAATATATAATTTTTTGTAGCCATAACCAGTGACGAGTAATTCTCGAACGCGGGTATCAGCTAATATCGAATTACCGACTCGCGCGCGATCGAGTTTGTCTGTGTTGCGGAAGCAAGTGCGAGTCAAATCTGTTTTTCTGAAATCTGTTTTTCTGAAATCTGTGCTTTTAAGAATTGCTTCAGTGAAAGTAGCATCAGTTAAATCTGCGCCACGAAAACTGGTACCGCCTGTAGCAGCAATGGCAATGGCTATCGTGCGAATCAATGCCTGTTTCTCATCCCCAGCTAGGGCACGCCAAGCAACATAAATACCTAATCCTGTCGCTGCTGCTGCCACCATTGTCGCTGCTGCTGCTCCTACCGCTACCACTACTACTACCACTGCCACTGTCACTGCTACTGCCCCTGCTATTGCCCCTGCTATTGCTCCTGCTACTGCCCCTGCTACTGCCACTGCTACTGTCGCTGTAGCTGCCGCTGCAACTGCCCCTGCCGCTGCTCCTGCAACTGACCCTGCCATTGCAACTGCCCCTGCAACTGCCCCTGCCCCTGCTACTATTGCTGCCACTGCACCTACAACTGCCCTTGCGGCTGCCGCTGCCACCGCCCCTGCCACCGCCCCTGCCACTAAACCTTGACGCAAGGTAACAATAAAGAAGATTGCCAAAAATATCACCAATAAGACACCTGGAATAAGGGTGTACTCTTTAATGTTATTTGAACTCAAAAAGACTGTTACCCAAACAGTAGTTAAGCCTGACAGCAATCCCGATATTACCGATAGAGCTAGCGAGATAGTTACTAGAAAAATTGTCCAGCGGCGTTGCAGTCCGGCTTTGGCACCAGTGAAGTCAGCTTCTTTGAGGATGGCATTGGTGAAGTTTGCGCCTCGGATGTCTGCACCGATGAATTTTGCACCTGTGAGGTTTTGACCTTTGAAGTTGCGGCCTCGGAGATTTTTACCGGAGAAGTCTTGGGGCATGACTTTACGCAGGGAGATAGTGGCTATTTTTTGATTGCGATGCTGTGGCGATCGCCCTGACAAAAATTTTACTGAATTGGATAAAAATATAGCACAAAGGTAGGATAATTACAACCACTGACTTAGATGCTTTTATTCATACCTGATGTAAGTTCCTAAAAATTCTAGTTGATTCATTATTTCCTCCGCCGACTTGCGATCGATCCAATGTTTATGATTCCCCGCAACAATCCAAGAAACCGGGTTTCTTTGAGGATTTACGCTTCCTCATGAGATTTTCCGCAGAAACCCGGTTTCTGAGTCCCGCGCGATCGACTAACCATCCAAGAAACCGGGTTTCTCTGAGGATTTACGGTTCCTCATGAGATGTCTGAAGAAACCCGGTTTCTCAGGCTCACACACCTAAAATTGCACGCACGGCTATTGCCAGTCGATCCATATAATTGTCATCTAAATGACCGATTACTCTAATAACCCTGGATTTGTCAATAACTCGAATCTGTTCGCACAGTATTACGGAATCTTGATTTAAACCCCCAACTCCAGAGGGTACAAATACATGAGAAGGTAAAAGAGCTCGACGAATCTTAGTAGTAAAAGGTGCAATAATAGTATGAGGACTTACTGCATTAGCACGGTCAATCTGTAAGATGACAACAGGTCTAATGCCAGCTTGCTCTGTACCAACTACCGGATTCAAATCACACAATATGATATCTCCTCTGGTATAAGTTACATTTACTGATGAAGCCCCTACCATTGAATTTCTCCTTGCGCTAACTTTTCTTCGTAGGCTTCTAAATTCTTTAAATAGTCAGAAAAGTCTGATTCAGTTAGCTGTGGCAATTCACTGTGGTATTTCAGGAGTAAAAAGTCTATAAAATCATTCACTTCTTGAACAAGTGACTCTGGCAGTTGGCTAATTTTAGCCGAAGTTAAATCGTAAATTGTCATATTTTTACTCTATTTATTCGATCTACAAGACGAGGAGAGAGATTTTGGTCAAACAAAAGTAGTTTCATCACCCAACAACTAACATAAACTGCTCTCGTTTAGCCGCAAAACTCAAACAAGCCAAAATATCCTGTTGCGTCAGATAGGGAAAATCATCCAGAATTTCTTGATAAGTCATCCCAGAAGCGAGATATTCCAACACGTCATAAACCGTAATTCTCATGCCCCGAATACAGGGTTTGCCACCACGCTTCCCCGGTTCGATCGTAATAATCTTAGCGATGTCTTGTTCTGACATGACTTTTTCCTTTTAGCTATTGTTCTCAATTCTAGCCTAGTAAAGAGATAGAGCGATCGTAACTTTTGGTAGTTTCCAGCATCTTATTAGTTGCTTTAATATCCTAATTCACTTTAGCTCAATCCTCCTACAGCCAGCACTCGCATTAAGTCCCATCCGGGGCGTGCCTGGAGTCTTTTTGAGTATCTTTTCGCCGATCGCCCCCCGCCATGCAATAATGATATGACTTGCACAAACACTCTATCAGTAGTGTCACCCTTGCCCGCATTACTACTACGGGTAGCGTCTCAAATCTTAATTTGTGCAAATTCCCAATTAAACCGGCTGTCGCTCTACACAAATTTCCCCTAATGGCTGAAGTCCCCCAATCTCCCACAGAACTTGCCGAAGCCCTCAGAGGCTTGACAGATATCAATTTCCAATTACCAGATCCCGAAGACGAACAAATACCAGACTTCGATTTTGACAATCAGGTTGACAATGCCTGGAAAGTGTGCGATCGTTTCGACTTACAAACCGATATCTGGCGCGGACAAATTCTCCGCACAGTCAGAGATAGAGAAAAAAAAGGCGGCGACGGACGCGGTACCGGCTTCTTGAATTGGCTAAAAGAAAGAGAAATCAGCAAAAGTCAAGCCTATTCTTTGATAGAATTAGCTAAAAGTGCCGATACTCTAATCGAACAAGGAGATTTAGACCCAGAATCCATTAGGAACTTCAGCAAAAGAGCCTTTGTAGAAACGGCCAAAGCATCTCCAGAAGTACAGCAAATGGTAACAGATGCGGCAGGAAAGGGCGATCGTATTACCAGGCGTGAAGTCAAACAACTATCCGATGAATGGATGGCAATGAACTCCGATTTATTGCCAGAAGAAGTCAAAGAAAAAGCATCTAGTGGTTCTCTTCCTTCCCGCTATCTCGCTCCTTTAGTCAAGGAAATGGAGAAACTCTCCCCATCTCACCAAAGCGAAATTCAAAAAGAAGTAGCAGAAAATCCCGATGTAGATACTGTCAAACAGCTAACTTCCGACGCCAAGAATTTATCGAAATATCTCGATGCTGCCGCCCAAGTCCAAGCTCTCAACCAGTCTCACCTAGACATGGAAATGGCTTTGGAAGAATCTTTGCGAGTCGGCTGTTTGGGAACCACTGCGGATGTTGTAAAACAAGCTGCCTTGCTAGAACAAACTGTAGTCAAACTCTACACTGTTTGGAAGCGTTTAGGCAGTTTGGCAGATAGATTGTACGTCGATACAGGAGCAAGCACACCAAATTTACGCTTACTTTTGGGATGCTTGGACAGTCTTTCGGGAGAAAAGATTGAAGTGGATTTCGGCGATGGAGAACGCTCGATTCGCTTGCAAATTATTAGCGAATAGCTCAACCTTGACCTGGGTTCGTAGTGAGGACTTTAGTCCTCTCCAAATGCGGACTAAAGTCGAATGGCACTGAAAAAGTGACCAAAAAAAAATCTGTAAGGCAAGATATACATAGATAGTTGCCTTACAAACCAAAATATCTTTCTCCATTATGCCAAATCGTGCGTCCATTCTCAAAGAACAA